>JAIVVP010000028.1:0-11888 GCA_049189775.1 Gemmatimonadota bacterium
CTGCTGCCGAGCGTTCGGCAGATGCATCAGACAGTTCGAATGCCTGCTCAATTTTCAGATCGGGCAGACCTTCAATCTCCAGAATACGACCAGAGAAGGCATTGACCTTGCCTTCTTTTTCAACAGTAAGCAGTCCCATTTCTATGGCTTTTAATGGAATCGCGTTGACCAGATCACGTAAGGTAATACCAGGCTGTAATTCACCCTTGAAACGCACCAGAATAGATTCAGGCATATCCAATGGCATGACGCCAGTTGCAGCGGCAAAGGCTACCAGCCCTGAACCTGCCGGGAATGAAATACCAATCGGGAAACGTGTATGTGAATCACCGCCGGTACCCACCGTATCTGGTAACAACATACGGTTGAGCCAGGAATGAATAATCCCATCGCCCGGGCGCAAGGAAACACCACCACGCGTCATAATGAAATCGGGCAGGGTGTGATGGGTTATTTCATCAATTGGTTTTGGATAGGCCGCTGTATGACAGAAAGACTGCAAGGTCAGATCAGCGGAGAAACCAAGACAGGCAAGATCTTTGAGTTCGTCACGTGTCATTGGTCCGGTGGTATCCTGCGAACCAACGGTTGTCATCTTGGGCTCGCAATAGGTGCCAGGGCGAACACCGTCAACACCACAGGCCTTACCAACCATCTTCTGGGCCAGGGTAAAGCCTTTGCCCGTATCATCAACTGGCACAGGTTTACGAAATAAATCTGTTTCACCCATGGATAGCGCTTCACGTGCGCGTGTCGTCAGTCCACGTCCAATGATTAATGGAATTCGGCCTCCTGCCTGTGTTTCATCAAGTAAAATGTCGGTCTTTAGCGAAAACTCTGAGAGTGTTTCACCTGATTCATTATTTTTAATGACGCCTGCATAGGGATAAATATCAATGACATCCCCTGTATTCATTTTTGTTACATCGCACTCTATGGGTAGCGCACCTGAATCTTCCATGGTATTAAAAAATATTGGCGCAATCTTACCGCCGATACAGTAGCCACCACCACGCTTGTTTGGAATAAAGGGAATGTCATCGCCCATATGCCATAAGACGGAGTTGGTTGCCGATTTACGTGAAGAGCCGGTCCCTACAATGTCGCCGACGTAGGCAAGCTGATGACCTTTTTCCTTTAGTGCTTCAATTTGCTTGATTGGACCAATACTGCCTGCCTCATCAGGCTTAATGCCATCGCGTTCCATCTTTAACATGGCTTGTGCATGTAACGGGATGTCAGGACGTGACCAGGCATCCGGTGCAGGTGAAAGATCATCAGTGTTGGTTTCACCGGTAACCTTGAATACGGTGACGGTAATTTTTTCAGCCAATTCAGGCTTACTGGTAAACCATTCACCTTCAGCCCAGGATTCTATAACCTGTTTGGCATATTGATTTCCTGCATCCATTTTTTCCTTAACATCATGAAATGCATCAAACATCAACAAGGTATGTGACAGGGCATTGACCGCAGTAGCTGCGAGTTCTTCATCATCCAGTGCATCAATCATTGGCGCGATGTTGTAACCACCGAGCATGGTGCCCAATAATTCGACTGCTTTTACTTTATCAATAAGCGGAGACTCTGCTTCGCCTTTACTGATGGCAGCAAGAAATCCGGCCTTGACGTAAGCAGCTTGATCGACACCTGCGGGGACACGATTAGTGATGAGATCGAGGATAAATTCTTCTTCTCCGGCGGGAGGATTTTTCAACAAATTCACTAAAGAGGCTGTTTGTTCCTCATCAAGCGGTTGTGGCACGATGCCTTCTGCAGCTCTTTCCGCCACATGTTTACGGTACGCTTCAAGCACGATTTCTATCTCCTGACTTAATAATGTGATTATTCTTGATTTTTGGTCATGAAACCCCTGGCTACAAAATCGGGTCACAGGTCTGATATCTTCCGCCTGTTTGTTCATGACCATGACTTAAAATCTGGGTCGGGGATTATAGCAAGAAATGGTCACATTGCGCTGCAGAATATGCAGAGTTAGAGATTAGATGATTATCTTGAAAAATGCAGACATTTAACGATAATTAACAACAGATAGAAGAAAATCGAAACATTTAAAGGCTTTTAGCAAGTACTGTCTATAATACCCCCTCCCAGGCAGATATCCTCGTCATAAAACACCACAAATTGCCCTGGCGTTACTGCACGTTGGGCTTCGTCAAAGGTGACTGCACAGCTATCATTTTCAATATTCGTAATAGTACAAACCTGATCAGCCTGACGATAACGTGTCTTGGCAGCGCATTTGAAGGGTGTCTCAGGCGCAACTCCACTGACCCAATTGATGTCTGTAGCAGTTAAATTCTGGCTGTATAACAGCTCGTGGTCATGACCCTGTACGGCAAATAGAATATTGTTATCAATATCTTTCTTATAGATGTACCAGGGTGAGTCAGATGCACCTTGAACACCGCCAATGCCGAGCCCTTGCCTTTGTCCCAGTGTGTAATAAAAGACACCATTGTGTTGACCGATGACCTCACCGTCAGGTGTGTGGATTTCACCCGCCTGTTCTGGAAGATAACGTGAGAGGAATTCTCTGAAAGGGCGTTCTCCGACAAAACAGATGCCGGTGCTGTCCTTTTTGTCATGTGTCTGAAATCCTGCCTTTTTTGCCAGTTCTCGCACCTCGTGCTTTTCAAGCTCACCAATCGGGAACAGGCTCAGACTCAATTGAGCCTGATTAAGCCGGCATAAGAAATAACTCTGATCTTTATTACTATCCAGCCCTTTTCTTAATTGATAGTGGCCATTTACTTCAGTAATACGTGCATAGTGCCCAGTAGCAATCTTTTCTGCACCTGAATCGGTGGCATGGCTTAGAAATGCGCTGAACTTGATTTCCTGATTGCACAGGACATCAGGATTAGGCGTTCGGCCGATTTTGTATTCTTCCAGAAAATTACTGAATACCTTGTCCCAGTAGTCACTGGCAAGATCGACCGTATTTACAGGTATATCAAGCTGATCACAGACTTGCATCGCATCCTCAACATCAGCTTCCCACATGCATTCACCCCCGGGCAGCTGTTCCTCCCAGTTTTTCATGAACAGACCCTCAACCTCATAGCCCTGCTCTTTCAGAAGGAGGGCGGTGACAGATGAATCAACTCCACCGGAGACACCAACAATAATTTTTCCTTTAGACCGCATATGGTATGAGTACGCTGGAATTCAGCTTGAATAGGTTACGAGTTAATGATTTTACATTTCTCGAAAAAGTGTAGTTTGTCATTTTGTACGCCGCTTGGCGAGTCCTCACTGGGTCTGATACGTTTTGCACGCACATGCTCCCTCCACCAGAGCTGTGGCTATGATTGCGGTCGCGAGCACGCGCAAAACATATCAGCTCTGCGTGATCATCTCGCCAACGCATACCATATGCGGTCTCGCCATGACCAATATAAATATCTAGAGCTTATTTTCACTCACAACGAATAATGATTCAGCAGTTCCAATGGGTAGCTTTTTCCTGAGAGATAGTCATCAATGCAGAGTTGCACCATTTGACTGCGCATTTTTTCATTGTTTTCCCTGATTTCTTCCTTGCTAAACCACACGGCCTGGATAATGCCGTCATCCAGGGCCTTCTCAGGGTGATGCTTGACACATGTTCCGGAGAAACAGAATCGCAGGTAAGTGATATCACTGTGCTGATTTGGGTACATATAGACGCCGACAATAGCTTTGGGAATAAATTCCCAGGCAGTCTCTTCCAATACTTCTCTGGTAATGGCTTCGATGAGTGTTTCGTCTTCTTCCAGATGACCTGCAGGCTGATTGAAGACGATATGATTATCTGCATTTTCTTCAACCAGAAGAAATTTGTGATCACGTTCTACAATCGCTGCAACAGTTACGTTTGGCTTCCAACGCATGATTTATAAAATTCCTGAATTCATATTTATGGGTGCCCGGGTGGAGCGCTTGCGTATAATACAGTTATAATCCTGACTACTAAAGCTGACCACTAAAGTTAAATGAATCGAGAAATGAATAGCAAAAACAAACATGCAATAAGTTTGGGAGTATTCCTTGTCATCTTATGGCTGTTACTGTCAGGTCACTACACGTCACTACTGATATCATGCGGATTACTTTCTGTGGCACTGGTTGTGTTGCTCGCATTACGCATGGATGTTGTCGACCATGAAGGCCACCCGTTACATCTGGATCCAATGGCGCTGGTTCTCTATTGGTGCTGGTTACTGAAGGAGATATTTGTTTCCAATATTTATGTCTGCCGCCTGATAGTTAATCCCGCTATGCCAATTAGCCCCACTGTTATTGCCCTGCGTAGCAGTCAGTCATCAGATCTTGCGCGTGTAATCTTTGCTAATTCAATCACACTAACACCCGGGACGGTTACAGTAGATGTCGACGGTGACATTACTGAGGTTCATGCAATTACTGAAGAGGCGGCAAGATCGTTATTGCAAGGTTCGATGGATACCAGGGTCACTGCGCTCGAAAACAGGTCGGGGAATTAAAGTATGTTTGCTGTGACAACCGTCGCTATATTGGTCGCCATGCTGCTGGCACTGGGCAGGGCGCTACTGGGGCCAACTCTTTACGATCGCATACTGGCGGTCAATACATTTGGAACCATCACTGTTTTATTTATTGCGATATTCGGTTTTTTGACTGGACGTCCGGAATTCCTTGATATCGCACTGGTATATGCATTGATAAATTTCATCACTACAATTGCCGTTCTTAAATTTTTCGAATATGGAGATATGGGCAGGAGTTCACTGGAACAGCAGGAGAGTGATATATGAATACCCTGCTTGATTTGTTTAGCTGGATCAGTTTGATGGCTGGCAGTATTTTTATAATTATTGGCACCATTGGTTTGATACGCTTTCCTGATTTTTTTACGCGGCTACATGCAGCCAGTATCGTAGATACACTTGGGTGCATTTTCATTATGTTTGGATTGATGCTGCAGGCAGGCCTTAGCATAGTCACGGTGAAACTGTTTTTTGTCGTGGTATTTATTCTGTTTACTACTCCTGCAGCAGCTCATGCCCTGGCCAAGGCTGCGCTTCATGGCGAAGTTAAACCCTTGTTACATAATACAGGAGACGAGACATAGAACTGATTGTCGATATTACCTTGCTGGCCTTTTTGGCGATATTGGGAATAGCCATTATCCGTCTGGACAGTTTGTTTGCTGCTGTTATGTTAACTGGCATATACAGCTTGATCGCTGCTTGCCTGTACATAGAAATGGATGCCGTAGATGTTGCATTTACCGAGGCTGCTGTCGGTGGAGGCATAGCAACCTTGCTGTTTCTGAGCACCATTGCCTTGACAAGCAATCAGGAAAAATCGGGCAGTCAGGAAAAACCAGGCAATAAAAACTCTCTTCCTGCATTTTTTGTTGTAATGCTAACGGGAGGTGTCTTGATGTTCGGGGTTTCAGATATTCCAAAGTTTGGTGACAGTTCGGCACCTGCACATCAATATTTGTCAGATCGTTATATCAATCAATCACCACAGGAAATTGGTGTGCCAAATATGGTGACTTCAGTACTGGCCAGCTACAGGGGTTATGACACCATGGGTGAGGTAACCGTTATTTTTACAGCAGGCATAGCTGTCTTGATGTTGTTAGGTCGTGGTTTCAGAAGTAATGCCAGGCGAACTCGTGTGAAGAAAGATACAAAAAGCTCACAGGCTAAAAGGCTCACAGGAGAATAGATAAATGGAACATCATCTGGTACTCAGGGTTATTGCCAAATTATTGATCCCACTCATTTTACTCTTTGCACTATATGTTCAATTTCATGGGGATTATGGGCCAGGAGGTGGGTTTCAGGCCGGGGTGATCTTTGCATCAGCATTTATCTTATATAGTCTTGTCTTCGGGGTTGAAAATGCTCGAAGTGTTATTTCGTTTAATTTACTGCGTATTATTTCTGCTTCGGGATTACTACTTTACATCGGTGTGGGTGTTGTTGCATTGATATCAGGAGGCAACTTTCTTGATTACAATGTTTTGCTATCTGATCCTGTCCACGGCCAGCATTTAGGAATCCTTGTTATTGAATTTGGAGTAGGAATGACAGTTGCAGCTGTAATGATGATGACTTTTTTTGTTTTTGCTCGTCCCTGATGAAACTTTGTTTATAATAATTTTATCCCTTATCTTTGTCTTCTTTTGTCTTTTTTATTTTTGTCACCTGCGGCTCATCCCATGCGCCAGTGATGGTATATTGTTTGCGTAATATAGTATTAATCTTGTCTGGTAAAGATTGAAATATTTCGCTTGCCAGAAATATTACTGCACCAACACCAATACCAATAGGTCCAAATAAAGCGCTGGCAACAGGTAAGCTGTCTGTAATCTGTGGTGTAACAGTTGCTATTTGATCATAGTCTTGATCAACAAGACCTGTCCTGCCCGAGATATTGATGTCTACTGATGGTCCCGTCATGGCCAGGTTATTGGTGTAGGCATTGCCATTTTCTATATGAAAGCGACCTTCAATATTATCAAATGCAAGGCCTTTACCGAACAGATCAGAGAAATCAAGCGAGAGTCTCCTGGGCAGGGTCTGCAGACTCAACAGTCCAAATAATCTTCCTGCTGACGGGTTTATCTCTATAAACCGACCTTTTTTGATATCCATATGTAGTGTTCCACTCAGATTAGAGAGAGAGAAATCCATGGGTGTCCCTGGCCATTGGGCATCCAGAGTGAGGTTTGTTTCCCCTTTTTCAATGGGTGAAATATCATAAGCAAATGTTTCCAACATAGTTGCCATTGATGCAGCATTGAGCGTCAGGTCAAACTTTGAATGATGCTCGTCGTTGATAAGATCCCAGGTACCTGAGCCATCTATCTCCATGTCTGTTTTGCTAATGTTTATATTATCAACTATCAGACCATTACTTGCTTTTGAACTTGTGAGAAGCAAGTGGCCCATATTGTTGCCATCGTAAAAAAAATCCGAGACTTCAATGTCAAGCGGAGGTAGTGAAGCCGGATAAATTTCATATTCCTTATCTTCATTATCAGGTGTGGTTTTAGCAAGTTTCAGTTTCTGCAGGTTTATTTCAAGGCTGTTACTGTCATTCAAGCGCTTGAGGTAGAAGTCACCGGTGATGTCATCTGCAGTTAAATTGAAATGGTGGCCAGCATCAATATCCTCTATTTTCAGGTTTACGTCTGAAAAATTTTGCTGCCCGATTTCCAGTAGACCAACCTGGATACCAAGGTCTATATCTTTTTTCCTGGTATTCTTCTCTATAGCTGAAATGTCAGAGATAAATTTAATCCAGTCACCTGCATCAAGCTGGTCAATATTCCCACTAATTGAATATTCATTATTTTCATTATTGATAGTGGCTTTGTCTCCAAAAGACAGGGATGTTATGACAGATTTTTGAGCATCAGTGCCACTGACATGGATTAAGCCATTGAGGGTATTTGCATAGTGTAGAGTTACTTCACGCTTATCAATTTCTGGATACCTGATTGATAATTTAAATGGAGCAGGCCCCTCGGCCTTTGCAAGAGGTGCCGGGACATCAATTGAAAGTCCTGTAAGTGATGAAGTGAGCACAAATTGTTCGTTGATCTTCAAGCCGCTTTTCGGATCAGTATTTATTTGTGATACTTGCCACAGACATGAACCATTAATTCGTTTTTCTATTTCAGACTCATATGGTGTAAGCCAGGGAAAGTAACGTATTAATTGCGCACTGATAAATTGATTATCTGCGGTTCCACTCAGTGTGGTTCTGGAAGGAAAGCCATCACGGCTTGACATTGCCAGTTCTACAGGAGAGTTGAAGAACTTTGCTTTCATTCCTTCAGCAGAGATGACGCCTCTAGAGAAGTCTATTCTGCCATTCAGTTCAGTGAGTTCTATTTTGATATCATCCCGGGCAAAAGTAGCATCTCTTAATGTGAGGCTACCATCGAATTGAATCTGGGCTGGAAATAAAGGTATCTCCATAGCCAGATCAATACCCATACCTCCGGTGAAGTTCCGTGAAGGTAAATTTTTTAATGATGCTGTTGTTTTCAGCGGACTGTTTTTAATGAACAGCAAGAAATCTTTTATATCACCATTTATGTGAGTTTCGAGTGCAATAGATTTTTTAGAACCCTTTATGGAAAGGTTCTCGATAACTGCGGTTGTCCCGGTAATTTCAGCATCAAAAAAATATCCGGATTGTACATCGATAGTTACCGTGTCACCGTTGACCATTATCCCCGCATTAATCCCGTCTGCAGGTGGCCATAAGGGGTGATAATCCAGTGTTTCAAGGCTAGCCTCGGCATAGCCCTGAAATACACCATCATTATTTCTGAATGGATAGTCTTGTGGCCGACCTCTGAAAACAAATTTTGCAGATGGAATCTTGCCGCTCACCAACGATCGTTTAAACCAACGCTTTGATTTTTCTGGTGAGTTTTTCGGTAAATATTTGCTAACTGTTTCAACTTCAGCATCTGATAGTTCAACCAGCAAGTTTAAAAATGGTGATTCTGTTTCTTCATCGAATCTGAGATTGCCTTTAATATTCAGATCGAAATCCTGAGTGTGGGTATCAAATTGTTCTGTGCTCAGAACCAGGTTATTGTTTTGATATTGCCAGTCTAGCTCGGTATTCAGTTCATAAAATGTCAATGAATCAGTAAGAAACTCCTCCAGATCAAGCTGTGCTGTGCTGGATTCGATACGTATGCTTCCCTCTTTTCGAGTTCCTTGCAGTTGACCATATAATCCGTCCAGTTTAAGAGGATGATCACGGAAAGAGCCACCCAGATGTGAAAATTCTGTATCAATATAAATTCTTTCATCACCTTCAAGAGTAGGATCATATTTGATCAAACTATTTTGCAGGACACCTGTAATATCAAAATCATCTGATGGATAGAATTCTTCCGACAAATCTGAAAAAATATCCAGGAAAGAATCAATATCATCAAGGTTCAGGTAACTGGCGCTGGCAATATATCGATACTTATCATGTTCATTGATATAGATTTTCTTTAAAGAAAAGACAGTTTCAGGCCATTCCCCATTTGGTGTGACCAGTTTTTCCAGATCAAGATAAATCTCAATCCCCTTGTCAGTTCTCCTGCTTGCTGAAAAGTTGCCATCTATTTGATTGATATAAATCTCTGCTTCATTATCTGCGAGTTTCAGGTCTTTGAGTTTAACCTGACCTTCAATTGTCCTGAGTTTTGCCCGGTTCCAGGTGCTCCATAGTTTGATATCACCAGTTCCTTCATGGTTCTCAATATCAAGATCTTCAATTTTTGATAGTAATGGTGAGATATTGATATCTTTACCTGCAAAATACAGTTCCCCCGACCATTCAGGTGTCAGGAGATTGCCACTGGCATCCAGTGCAAAATTAAGTATATGTCCATAAGACTCAGGCAGAATTGCCGAGCCTTCAATTTGAGTACGATATTCATTGTTCCTTATGCGCAGAGTTGCATCCGACAATAGTAGGGGGGGAGCATCATCCTTAAGATCGAGCAAAGTGATTTGTGCTTTTTTTACCAGAATATTCTTCTGCGCAAGAAACCATTTTGCCAGTGCATCATTGTCAATTTGCTTGTCGCTAATATCATCAGGCAGGTATTTTAATGCTGTGACAGAGCCATCGTGTCGGCGTATCAGTGTCAGACTCAGGTCAGAAACGGTGATTGTTACAGGGGTAATTTCATTTTTGACCAGGCTTTTATATATATCAATGCCAATCAGAACTGAATCAAATTCCAGGATATGTTCATTGGAGACAGGATCCAGGATACTGACCTGGTGCAGGCGCAGATTGGGTGTCCAGCTATTCCAGTCAGCATCAATACTTGAAATTTCTACAGGGTAGTTCATGTATTGACTGATCCAGTCCTGTGTCTGCTGACGATAACCACCAACCCCGGGAAGAGCAAGGCGGATAACTGTAATGAGAATTGCAGATGTCAGGATAACAAAGGCAAATGAATACAGAAAAAAATGATAGATACGTTTAAACATATTTTTAAGCATCACAGACTGACTAAAGTAATACGATATCGTACTGTTCCTGCATGTATAGAGATTCCACCTGGAATGAGATTGGTCTGCCAATGAATTCTTCTAACTCAGCTACGCTGTTTGATTCTTCATCGAGCAACATATCTACAACTTCCTGTGACGCAACAACGAGTAACTTATTAGCATCAAACTGTCGTACTTCACGTATAATTTCACGAAAAATTTCATAGCAGACAGTTTCTGCTGTTTTAATAGAACTTCTGCCATCACAGGTTGGACAGGCTTCACACAGGGTATGTTCAAGACTTTCTCTTGTTCGTTTTCGTGTCAACTGCACTAGTCCCAGTGAAGTTAACTCACTCATGGATATTTTTGAATTGTCCCTGCTAAGATGTTTTTCAAGCGTACGTAATACCTGTCGGCCATGTTCTGCATCCTGCATATCAATGAAGTCGATAATGATAATGCCACCGAGATTACGTAAGCGAAGTTGTCTGGTTATCGTTTGTACTGCTTCAAGATTTGTTTTGTAGATGGTTTCTTCCAGATTTCTCCTGCCAACAAAGGCACCGGTATTTACATCAATCGTGGTCATTGCTTCTGTCTGGTCAATAATAATATGTCCGCCTGACTTTAACTGCACCTTCTTGCCTAATGCCTTCTGGATTTCGTCTTCAACAGAATAAAGATCCAGGATGGGATGCTCTCCCTTGTAATACTCAAGCCTGCCCAGGAATTCAGGAATGAATTTTTTCGAAAATTCCATCAGCCTTTTATAGGTTTCTTTCGAATCAACGCGGACTCTTTCAATATCTGCATGAACCAGATCCCTCATTGTACGCATAACAAGAGGCAGGTCTTCATAGACAACACCGGGCGGGTAGGTATTTTCTGAACGGACAACAACTGAATCCCATAATTTATGCAAGAATTCAATATCTCGAAAAATTTCTTCGTCCGAGATGCCTTCGGCAGCCGTTCTGACAATGAAGCCTCCCTTACTTAATTGGGCCTCTTCATTCATGGCATTTATCGAAGTAACATTTGAATTATCATTTGCAGCGAGCGCTATATTTTCAGCATCATAACTTAGTATTAAATTTCGTAAGCGCTCACGCTCGGTTTCATCCTCAATACGTTGAGAGATTCCTATGTATTTATAATCCGGGACAAAAACAAGATATCTCAACGGAATTGAAAGTCGGGTAGTCAAGCGTGCGCCTTTGCTGCCTAAAGGATCCTTGACGACCTGAACCAGAATTTCCTGTCCTGCCTTCACCAGGTCTCCGATGAGGGCTCGCCCGTTGCGGGGGTTGGAGTTCTTCCGCCGCCCCTTGCGAGAGTCGCGAGGAGGCTCCTGCTGAGGTAGAAGCCCCTGTCGCTGAAGCGCCTGCTGAAGCGAGCCGACGAGAGGCCGGCCTGTCCAACCGCACGCGAGTGCACGCCGGAGAAGATGCGCTGATCCTCCACCTGTTGCGCCTCGATCGTCCCGCCCCCAACGGGTTCCGGTACCCTTGAGGGCGGCCGCGACCTGTTGAGCTTCGGTCATTGGTCTGCGTTCATCATGACGGCCATCTCGAAGATGTCCTGTTGCTCACTGGCCTCCGCGACCTTGGCAACTCGAAGGGCATCGGGCGGGAGATATCTTTCAACCGCCTCGCGCAACAGACCGCGCAGGATGTGCGCCGGCATCGCTTCTGCTTCAACCGTTTTGTCGATGTTGACGACGACACCCCGACGATCACGAGCAACAACGCCACAGTCCCGACGCTGGTGACCGACGACACCGACATCCCGAACGGCACCGACTCGGCCGACTTCTCGGGCCTGTTCACCTCGGACTTCGGCGCCGACGGGTTC
>JAIVVP010000029.1:0-11663 GCA_049189775.1 Gemmatimonadota bacterium
TAAAACACGGTCTGATTTACGTTGATGAAAGCCCCCTTCTCAGGGGGCTTTTTTTATGTACAGGATGTACTGTATGCCGCGGCTGCATGGATGCAGAAGAGCGGTATATAATTACGGGTATTATTTTAAAGTTTATCATTGGTAGTCGACTATATATTCTGAATAACAATGAACGAATTAGATCAAATCACTGAACAAGCCAAAGCCGATATTGATGCAGCGGGCAATATCGCGGATCTGGATCAGGTACGCGTTAGCTATCTTGGCAAAAAAGGCAGTCTCACAGAACGCCTGAAACAACTGGGCAAACTCTCTGCTGAAGAACGTCCTCAGGCAGGTCAGGCAATCAATGATGCCAAGAAAATCGTTCAGGATGCGATTAATGCACGTCGTGAATCTCTGGAGAATGAGCGTATCAACGCAAAGATTGCCGGAGAAAAAGTAGATGTTACCTTACCGGGACGAGGCGAAGCTTCCGGTGGCCTACATCCAATTACACAAACCCTGGAACGTATTGAATCCCTGTTTGCGCAAATGGGATTTGAAGTTGCTGAGGGGCCAGAAGTTGAAGATGATTTCCATAATTTCGAGGCCTTGAATATCCCTGAGCATCATCCTGCCCGTGCCATGCACGACACATTCTACTTTGATGAAAATACATTATTAAGAACACATACTTCTTCGGTGCAAATCAGGTTTATGAAAGAGCGTAAGCCGCCCCTGAGATTTATTGCACCTGGAAGAGTCTATCGTTGTGACTCCGATATGACGCATACACCTATGTTCCACCAGGTGGAAGGTTTGATGATTGATGAAGATATCAATTTTTCCCAGCTCAAGGGATTGATTATTGATTTCCTTGAACACTTCTTCGAGAAAAAACTGGAAGTGCGGTTCAGACCTTCCTATTTTCCGTTTACTGAACCTTCTGCTGAAGTAGATATCATGGGTGAGAATGGTTGGTTGGAAGTCCTGGGTTGTGGCATGGTGCACCCGAATGTATTGGCGAATGTTGGTGTCGATAGTGAAAAATATACCGGACTTGCTTTCGGTATGGGGGTTGAACGTTTGGCCATGCTGCGACATGGCATCGATGATCTCAGAATATTCTTTGAAAATGATTTACGTTTCCTTGAGCAATTTAAGTAAAAGAATCTGATTATGCATATAAGCGAACAATGGTTACGTGAGTGGGTTGATGTTGACTGTGATACGCAACAATTAACTGAGCAATTGACAATGGCTGGTCTGGAAGTTGAAGGCATTGAGCCCGCCGCCCCTGAATTTTCAGGTGTGATTACCGCCAAAGTAGAGTCAGTAGAAAAACACCCCGATGCAGATAAATTAAAGGTATGTCAGGTCGCTACAGGATCAGGTAAAAACCTGAACATCGTTTGTGGCGCTAGTAATGTACGTGCCGGACTTTGTGTTGCCCTGGCACCTGTCGGTGCAGTGTTACCTGGAGATGTCACTATTAAAGCCAGTGAGCTAAAAGGGGTTTTATCTGAAGGCATGCTCTGTTCGGCACAGGAACTGGGTCTGGCCGAAGAATCAGATGGCCTGATGGAGTTGCCTGATGATCTGGTCCTGGGTGAAGAATTGAGAGATGTCCTGTCACTTGATGATCAAATAATAGAATTATCATTGACGCCCAATCGTGGTGACTGTCTGTGTATTTCCGGTGTGGCACGAGAAGTGGCTGTGATCAATGACAGTGAATTTAAACCTCAACAATCAGAAGCCCCTGAACAAACGAGTGAGCAAAGCAGGGAAGTAGTTATCAACGAACCAGCTGCATGTCCAAGATATGTTGGCCAAGTCATCGAAAATGTTGATGTGTCGAAGCCGACACCACTTTGGTTAACAGAAAAGTTACGTCGTTGTGGTCTGAGAAGCATTAATCCTGTTGTAGATATTACCAATTTCGTCATGCTGGAACTTGGCCAACCTCTGCATGCCTTTGATAATGATAAATTACAGGGTAGCGTCTGTGTTAGATATGCCAGCTCAGGAGAAAAACTTGAGCTACTGGATGGTCAGGAGTGTGAACTGACTACTGACACTTTAACTATTGCTGATGATAATGGTGCTCTGGCTATGGCAGGGATCATGGGTGGTCAGGCAAGTGCAGTGGTGGCGAAGACAAATAATATATTTCTGGAAAGTGCATTTTTTGATCCCCACGCAATTTTGGGTAAGGCAAGAAAATACGGTTTGCACACAGATTCATCACATCGCTTCGAGCGTGGTGTCGATTTTGAGATTCAGAAACAGGCCATCGACAGGGCTGCTCAGTTAATTGTTGATCTGTGTGGTGGCAAGCCCGGCCCGGTTATTGAGAAGCTATCAGGCGATGATCTACCAGAATTAAAACAGGTCAGTTTAAGGCGTGGTCAGATTGAGCGTTTATTGGGTATTAGCCTGGCCGATGAAGACATTCTGGGGATATTCACCCGTTTGGGGATGCAGATAGAAGTCAATGATGAAGGCTGGTTGGTGACGGCACCATCATTTCGTTTCGATATCGAAATAGAAGCGGATCTGATTGAAGAAATCGCCCGCATATATGGCTATAACAATATCAAAAGACAATTACCTCTGGCGCATTTACAGATGCATAAGGACAATGAATTACAGGTCCACATCAAAAAAATGCGCCAGTTATTAGTAGACAGGGGCTATCAGGAAGCCATCACCTATAGTTTTGTGGATGCTAAAATACAGGAAATTCTAAACCCTGATATTGAAGCATTGCCACTGGCTAATCCGATTGCCTCTGAATTATCAGTGATGAGAACCAGCTTATTGCCCGGTCTGGTGGGTGCATTGCTCTATAACCAGAAGCGGCAGCAGGCAAGGATTCGATTGTTTGAAACCGGTTTAATCTTCAAAAATAGTAAAGAATTAAGCCAGATCCCCGCCATAGCGGGCATTATTTCTGGAAATATTAATGAAAACCAATGGGATATAAAAGATAGATCATGTGATTTATTTGATTTGAAGAAGGATATTGAGGCGCTTTTTGAGCTGAATGGCTATAAAATTGATGTGAATTTTAGTCCAATTCATCATTCTGCATTGCATCCTGGCCAATCAGCTAAAATAGTCCATGAAAATCAACAGCTTGGATTCATTGGTGCCTTACATCCCTCGGTACAAAAAAAATTAGGGCTAACAAAAGAGGCTTTTGTCTTTGAAATAGAACTTGAGAACATTTCGAAGCATATAACGGCAAAATATCAGAAGATATCGAAATTTCCGTCGGTTCAGCGCGATATTTCGATAACGGTTGCAGAAGAGATTTCTATTGCTGAAATCATGGATTTAATAGGAAAAACCACGCCTGATGTGCTATATAACCTAGAGTTGTTTGATGTATATCGCGGGGAAGCTATTGATTTAGGGAAAAAAAGTCTTGCTTTAGGCTTGACCTTTCAGAGAACTTCTAGCACTCTTACAGATGATGAAGTAGAGTCAGCGGTGGGGAGTATTCTGGAAGGCCTCCGTAAAGAATTTGGAGCATCACTCAGAGAATGAAAGAATGGCACTGACAAAAGCGGATATGGCTGAGCGCTTGTATGATGAGCTTGGCCTGAACAAGAGAGAAGCCAAAGAACTGGTTGAAATGTTTTTTGAAGAGGTTCGTGGCGCGCTTGAATCAGGCAGCCAGGTTAAGCTTTCCGGGTTTGGAAATTTCGATTTACGACAAAAAAATCAACGTCCAGGGCGAAACCCTAAAACAGGGGAAGAAATTCCCATTAGTGCACGACGTGTAGTTACATTTCGTCCAGGACAAAAACTTAAGTCACGGGTAGAGGCATATGCTGGAAGCGTCCAATAATAGAGAATTACCTACAATTCCGGGCAAACGTTATTTCACCATTGGTGAGGTAAGCGAATTATGTGCGGTAAAGCCACATGTACTGAGATATTGGGAGCAGGAATTTCCCCAGTTGAAACCTCTGAAAAGACGTGGCAATCGGCGTTATTATCAGAGACATGATGTTATCCTCATCAGGCAAATAAGAAGTTTGTTGTATGAGCAAGGTTTCACGATTGGTGGTGCACGCCAGCGTTTGTCTGGCGATGATGCCAAAGAAGACTCTAATCAAAGTCAGCAGATTGTCAGACAACTTCGCGTTGAACTGGAAGAAGTACTGGATCTTCTGAGAAGATAGATTTAGAAATATTTTAACGGTTAATGGTCAGGTTTCTGCCTTTCAATTCATATCCTTTTCAAGAGATTACTTTTACATCGGGGTGTAGCGCAGCCTGGTAGCGCACCGGCATGGGGTGCCGGTGGTCGGAGGTTCGAATCCTCTCACCCCGACCAGATAAGTTTCAATCATTTTTGACTCTCATTTTCCCAATCAAACTGTTCCATCCAGAAAAATGATAATTTTCACCTGGCTGGATAATGTTAAGCAGTTTTATTGTAGGTGATTGTGACTCCCTTCCTTGTCTTACATCAGTTAGAATACGTTGAAACCTGCATTTCCAAGTAGTTTGGGTATAGATACAATAAATAATCATCATTATTTAAATCTAAAATTATATTTAATGGACTTTCGGAAGCTATTTGTATACTGCGCATTTTTCATGCTGATTTCCTGTGCTGAGGAAATTGACCCCAGGATCGCTTTTGAAAAAGGGGATTATGCAAGCGCATTTCCTATATGGAAGCTCCGGGCTGAGCAAAATGATCTGGAAGCACAAAATTTTCTGGGCATACATTACCTGCTTGGTTTGGGCGTAAAGAGTGATTTTCTCCTGGCAAGGAAATGGTATGAAAAAGCTGCTATTGCCGGCCATCCAGATGCACAGAGAAATCTGGGGATGATGTATGAGTCAGGACATGGCCTGGCTAGAGATTTTGAGAATGCATATATATGGCTTTATGCTGCTTACAGGCAAGGACATCCACGAGCATCAGCGAGCCTGGAAACCCTGGTTACGAAACTTTCACCAAATAATAAAATTGTGCTTCGCAGGAAGGCGAGAGAATATATTATGGAAGATGTACTGGAGGCAGATGCAAATGATTTCTGAACGTGTTAACAGCTTTGGAGTAATGATATGTGTGGGATAGTTGGCGCTGTTGCACAAAGGGACGTAACGCCTATTCTACTTGAAGGATTAAGACGCCTGGAATACAGAGGCTATGATTCTGCTGGAATCGCTGTGCTTAATAGTGATAACTTGCTTGAAAGAACCCGGGTAGCCGGGAAGATCGAGGATCTTGAGCGGGCTCTGCAAGGTGATCAATTATCGGGAAAAACAGGAATTGCCCATACACGTTGGGCAACGCATGGGAAACCTACAATCGAGAATGCCCATCCTCATATATGTCGCGATCAGCTTGCATTAGTCCACAATGGCATTATCGAAAATCACGAGAAACTCAGGCAACAACAAATAAGTCTTGGCTATAACTTCACCTCCGATACAGATAGTGAAGTTATTGTAAATCAAATCCATGACAATCTTGATAAAGGTGAAGACCTGCTTGCCGCAGTGGTGAAGACAACGAAGATCCTTGAAGGTGCCTATGCGCTCGGTGTTATCAATAAGGGTGAGCCTGATCGAATTATTGCAACCCGAAGCGGCAGTCCATTAGTCATTGGTGTTGGCATTGGCGAATATTTCATTGCCTCAGATGTATTCGCTCTATTGCCTGTGACGCAAAAATTTATTTTTCTTGAGGAAGGCGATATTGCAGATATCAGTCGGGATAGCCTGACCATATACGATATAAACGGTAATGTCGTAGAACGACCAGTCAGCTTGTCAGAATTATCCACGGAGAGTACTGATAAGGCCGGCTTTAGACACTACATGCTGAAAGAAATATACGAACAGCCAACGGCCATTACCGATACCCTCGAAGGAAGACTGGATAAAGGTTTAATCGTTGAAGATGCCTTTGGTCAAACAGCGAGTCATATTTTTGATAAAGTTGAGGCGATTAAAATTGTTGCCTGTGGCACCAGTTACCATGCCGGTCTGGTAGCAAAATACTGGGCGGAAGAACTCGCCAGGGTTCCATGCCAGGTGGAAGTTGCCAGTGAATACAGATACAGGGACATCTTTGTTTCAGAAAATACTTTATTTGTGACGATTTCACAGTCTGGCGAAACCGCAGATACGCTGGCTGCTTTGAAAAAGGCCAAGGAATCAGGATACTTGAGTACCTTGAGCATCTGTAATGTTGCAGAGAGTTCGATGACGCGTGAGTCGGAACTGGTGTTTCTGACCAGGGCAGGTGTAGAAATCGGTGTCGCATCGACCAAGGCATTTACAACACAACTGGTTTCCCTGCTGTTACTGGTTCTGGCCATCGGCAGAAGACATGGCATGGATAGTGACACTGAAAAAGAAATTGTTTCGCAACTTGAACATTTGCCTGGAAAAATAAATTCAGTACTCGAACTCAATGAGCCAATCAGCAAGTTGGCAAATCAGTTTGCCAATAAAGACCATGCGCTTTATCTGGGAAGAGGTACGATGTTACCTGTGGCAATGGAGGGCGCACTTAAGCTAAAGGAGATCTCTTATATCCACGCAGAGGCATATCCTGCCGGGGAATTGAAACATGGGCCATTAGCACTGGTGGACGAAGAAATGCCTGTCATTGCTGTAGCACCGAACAATGCACTTCTGGAAAAACTGAAATCAAATTTGCACGAGGTCAAGGCCAGAGGTGGAAAACTCTATGTCATTACTGATACCAGTGCCGAGATTGGTTCGGATGCGGATATAGAACTGTTAAAGATATCCCCGGTTAATGAGTATATATCTCCAATTGTCTATACTGTGCCATTACAACTGCTTTCCTATCATATTGCAGTCTTGAAGGGAGCCGATGTCGATCAGCCCAGAAATCTGGCAAAATCTGTTACCGTAGAATAACTATATTTGATAACTAACCTGTATAACTTTAAACGAGCTATCGATTAAATGAAAAAGGAAAATCGTCTATTAGTTGTTGATGATGAACAAGACATGCTTGCGCTGCTTGAAAGCATATTGGAAGAGAGAAATTATGATGTAAAGACTGTGTTATCAGGTGAAGAGGCATTAACAGAGATGCAGGACAATATGCCCAACCTGGTGATAACAGATTTGTTTATGGGAGAGGGCATGAATGGTATGCAATTAATGGAAAACATACATAAGAATTCGCCATTACTTCCAGTGATTATATTAAGCGGTCAGGCTCAAATCAAGGATGCTGTGCAGGCCACCCATATGGGAAGTGCTGCATTTTTAACCAAACCCATAGGCAAGGAGAAACTGCTTGAACAAGTAGGCCAGATTCTGGATACAAGCGCCAGTGGGAAAAGAAACAAGGAATTTTCGGATACCATTACCTATAAAAGTAATGTCATGGAGGAGTTGGTTGATTTATCAGTAGCAGTTGCGGCAACCAGTGTAACTGTATTTATTAGTGGTGAAACAGGGACGGGTAAAGAAATCTTTGCCAAGGCAATTCATGATTCTGGCGAGCGTAGAAACAAGCCTTTTATTGGTGTTAATTGCGGGGCTATACCTGAACAGCTGCTCGAATCAGAGCTATTTGGACATGAGAAAGGTGCTTTCACAGGTGCGGCAAACAAACATGATGGATTATTTCAGGCTGCCAGTGGCGGAACAATCTTCCTTGATGAAATCGGGGATATGCCCTTATCCTTACAGGTAAAATTGCTGAGAGTGTTGCAGGATATGGAAGTGCGTCCGGTCGGCGCAACAAAAAACATTCCTGTCGACGTCAGGATTATTTCAGCATCACACAGAAATCTTGAGGCAATGGTAGAAGCAGGTGATTTCAGAGCAGATCTTTACTATCGTTTAAAAGTTGTTACATTGGCAATACCGAAACTTTCAGATCGTTATGAGGATATTCCTCTTTTGGCCGATCATTTTCTGGAACAATTTGCACAGGCAAACAATACCAAAAAGAAGAAATTATCACCTGAAGCTTTAAATTATCTGATGTCCACAGATTGGCCGGGTAATATCAGGCAGTTGAATAATGTTATAGAATTATGCGCAACACTAAGTAAAACAAAAAATATTGCCTTAAGCCTGGTTAAATCAGGCTTGCAGGATAGAAGTACCCAGATGAAAACCCTGAAAGAGGCCAAGTCAGAATTTGAAAAAAATTATTTAATCAGAGTGCTTAAAATGTCAGCGGGTCATGTTGCAAATGCAGCAAAAATAGCAGGAAGAAATCGCACAGAATTTTATAAACTATTAGGTGTCCATAGTATTGAGCCAGGGAAATTTCGTAAAAAAGACAAGTCGTAAATTCCAATTAACCATATGGTAGGGATTATCAAATGAGCGATGAAAAGATAGTTGTTAATATAGATATTGATCTGGAAGATCTTATTCCCGGGTTCCTTGAGAATCGGCAAAAAGATATACTAAAACTTGAGCAGGCATTTGAAGATCAGGATTTTGAAACACTCAGGTCTATTGGTCACAACCTTAAAGGTGTTGGCGGTGGTTATGGATTTCATGAGATGACGACATTAGGTGCAGCAATTGAAGAAGGTGCCAAGGAAAACAATGTGGAGATCATTAATGAAAATGTCAAAAAGCTGTCGCATTACCTTGCTAACGTAGAAATTAATTACCAGGAAGAATAAAAATAAAGTAATGGACGATAAGCTGGAAAGTAATTCACCTCGCTGGTTGATTTATGCTGTTGCCTTGCTTTCAGGCCTTGCACTGGGTTTGACACTGGTTTTTATTGCGTGGAATAGTGCCCTGGATGAGAACAAAAGAGAATTTTCCTTTGAGTCTTCCAAAATAAGGGAAGTTATTGCTCATAATATCCAGGTAAGCAATGACGTTATCAATACCGTTGCAACTTTAATTACAGAAAACAAGAATTTTGATGATCAAATATTTCAATCGTCAGCAATAGGAATACTGGATCAACAACATTTCGTAGAGGGTCTTTTTTACTCCCATGTTCAAAAAACCGGGAATAGCACAACTTCAGAACTTGATCTGGAGATTGTGAATTCAAGATTTCGTGATACACAAATATCAATAGATGTACAAGATATAATAGAGAGTGAAAATTTCCAGAATGTACTGGAATTTTTACTTCTTGATGAGAGTAGTGAACCAGTTGTTTCCGTTGTGGCTCTGGAGTCAAAAAAATATTACATCTTGTTCAAGCCTGTATTGAATCAAGACTACTCTGCAGTTGATGATGAAGATCCCACGGGTTCAACTCAGGGGATTCTTTGTTTATTGATAAATCCCGAAAAATTGGTTGGATATTCCAATATTTCCAATGCCCTGCTGGTTGATCTGTATAGTGAATCATCGAATCTAAGTGGTAGAAAATTAATTTTTACCAGTGGCCCTTCACTGGAAAAGAGAAGTGGATTTCTGGCCTCCAGTTTCAGTGAAGATGTTTCGGTTCAATTCCCCTTATATTCTGTCAAATTATCAATATCAAAAGATATATATTGGCCCGATGTGAATCGGAATTCGATATACATTGCCCTGTTTATAGGATTGGGCATAACACTTTTACTCATGGCATTAGTCAGGGCAAAAGATCTACGTGAAAAGGAGTTGAGTGAACGTAACATAGAGATTGAATTACAGGTAAAACAGCAGACCAAACAATTAGCTATAGCCAGGGATAAAGCGGTTGACGGATCGCGTATGAAATCAGACTTTCTGGCTAGCATGAGTCATGAAATACGGACACCGCTTACGGCTATTATTGGTATGGCTGAATTGCTTGCTGAGACAAAGCTGAGCAGTGATCAGGACAAATATGTCAAGGTTTTCAGGAGAGCAGGGGATACCCTGCTAAGTCTGGTTAATGACATACTGGATCTTTCTAAAATTGAAGCAGAGCAACTGGTGCTGGAACATACGCCATTTAATTTGCTTGATGTTATAGAAGAATCAGTTGAAATCTATGCCATCAAGGCAGCTGAGAAACATGTTGAACTAATTAGTGATTTTGAACCAGAATCAAACTTGCAACGGACTGGTGATCCGGCCCGACTCAGACAAATCATTCTTAATCTGATCAGTAATGCAATCAAGTTTACACAAGAAGGCCATATTCTTGTAATGGTGCGAGCTTCTGAGCCGGAAGAGGTACAAATATTGGTAACCGATACAGGTATTGGTATACCTGAAGACAAACAACAAGCGATATTTGCCAGCTTTACGCAGGCTGATTCTTCAACGACGCGTAAATTTGGTGGAACCGGTCTGGGTCTGACTATATCCAAACGTCTGGTAGAAATGATGAATGGCAGCATCCGGGTTGAAAGTGAAGAAGGTGTAGGGAGCACATTCTCGTTTACCGCTAAATTACCTGTTAATAAATCAACAACAAGAGATAACCTGCCAACAACTGGATTCCTGAAAGACAAGAATATGCTTGTTATGGATAGCAATCAGCATAACAGAACCAAGATTTGTAACCTGCTCAGTGCATTTGGTGCCGAATGTGTTGAATCTGAACAGTTTGAAATGTGGGATGAATCCAGATATCAGTATGTATTTCTGGATCATAAAATATTATTTTCCTGTGATGATGGGGAAACTGAACAAATTCGGCAATCAACTCAGTCAGACTCTGCTCCGGTGATTATTGCAATGCTTGACCCTGTTACATTACAACAGCAAATACAGAGGGTTAATGACCTGGGGCTGGCTGGTTATTTTGCCAAACCAGTCAATCAATCCGAGTTGCTACATGTCTTTTCAAGCAAAGATCAGCATAAAGAAGATAGCCACCTGGCTAAAGAGCAGATTGATTCAGAGACTGATGAAACATCTGTAGAAAAGAAACATATATTGCTGGTTGAGGATAATGAAGATAATCGCCTGTTAGTCAGAACTTATCTCAAGAAATTACCATATATAGTTGATGAAGCTGAAAATGGTAAAATTGCAGTGGATATGTATCGTAACAATTCATATAACCTTATCCTCATGGATGTTCAGATGCCCATCATGGATGGTCATGAAGCCACCCGGCTAATAAGGGTGCTGGAAGTAGAAAATGGTCGCCCGACGACACCAATCATCGCATTAACAGCTCATGCCATCAAAGAAGAGATCGACAAATGTCTGGCTGCGGGCTGTGACACCCATGTTGGGAAACCCATCAAGAAATCTACTTTGATTGGAATTATTGAGGATTATGCGACTTGAGAAGTTTCCTTGAGAGAGCAAGTCTTTGATGATGTTATTTACTGAACCAGCTGTGACAGCTCTTTAAAACTATCGTGTTTGGCATCGCGTATCCATTCAAACAACACAGACTCCGCGTTACATATAACCACTCCCGCCTGACTCATGCGCTTTAGTGAGGCCTCGTAATTCTCCCTGTGTCTCGAACAAATGCAATCGGCAGCAACAAATACCTGGTAACCTTCTGCGATTAAGTGAATAGCTGTCTGTAAGACACAGACATGAGCTTCAATACCAACAAGAATAACCTGCTTACGACCCGTTTCTTCAAGTTTCTGCAGAAATTGCTCGGCACCAGTGCATGAAAAACAGGTTTTCTCGAATTTCAGGGCAGCATCCGGGAATAACTCGACAATTTCAGGTTCTGTAGGACCCAGTCCTTTTGGATATTGTTCAGTAGCTAATACCGGTATGGATAA
>JAIVVP010000030.1:0-11458 GCA_049189775.1 Gemmatimonadota bacterium
ACTGGATCCCGATTTCACGGTTATCAGCGTTGCTGGAACCAATGGTAAAGGCTCAAGCGTTACCATGATGGAATCGATACTGGGTAATTCGGGTTATAAAACAGGATGCTATACCTCTCCGCATCTCATACGCTACAACGAGCGGATAAAACTCGATGGTGTCGAAGTTAGTGATGAAATGTTATGTCAGTCCTTCAGCAGAATCGATCATGCACGAGGTGATATTTCTTTAACCTATTTTGAATTTGGCACCCTTGCTGCGTTAGACATATTTCATCATGCAAATATTGATGTTGCTTTACTTGAAGTGGGCCTGGGAGGTCGACTTGATGCGGTCAACTGTATGGATGCGGATGTGGCCCTGGTTTCCAGCATCGATCTGGATCATATGCAGTGGCTGGGGATGGATCGTGAAACGATTGCTCGCGAGAAAGCCGGTATTTTCCGCAGTGATAAGCCGGCCATCTGTTCTGATCCTCATCCACCGGAGACCGTGTTGCAATATGCCGAGGAGATAGGTGCGACATTGTATATACCCGGTCGGGATTTCAATTACCAGTTATCTGATGATCACTGGTCCTGGCAATGGGGCTCACTGGTTTATGAAAGTTTGCCACGTCCGGACCAGTATAATAGTTGCCAGGTTCAAAATGCTGCAGGCGTCCTGATGGTTCTGAATACATTAAAAACAGAATTGCCGTTAAAAGCAGGTGCCATAGAAAAGGGTCTGGAGAATTTCAGTCTTACTGGCAGGTTTCAGATGTTGACTGAGGGTACACAGACTATCCTTGATGTGGCACATAATGCCCAGGCAGCCAGAACCCTGGTTCATAATCTAACACAATTTCCAAACAGTGGAAAAACGCACATTATTATAGGAATGTTGAAAGATAAGGATCGAAAAAGTGTTCTGAGTGAATTGTTAGAAATCGCTGATTCCTGGCATACGGTAAGCATCTCAAGTTCACGGGGTAGTAACAGCGAGACACTGAAGAATGAACTTCTAGAATTGGGAGTGACTGTTCCCATTTCAGAGAGTGAAACTGTGGCCAATGCTTTTCTTAAGTTGCAGGATGAAACCGGAATGCATGATCGCATCGTGGTCACCGGATCTTTCCTGACCGTTGGCGATGCAATAAAACATCTTGAATTATAGATGGAAAACACCAGGTAACTGACTAAAAATTATGGAACAAAAATTAAAGGAACGATTAGTGGGTGCGGCAGTACTGGTCGCGGTTGCTGTTATCTTTATACCAATTATATTCACTGATTCTCCGGAAACAGAGGTGATTTCAGGCTCAAATATTCCTGAAAAACCAGAGACAAACTTTAATTCAAGGATTGTTCCTGTTATTGAGAGTGATGATAAAGATTCGTCAGCTCCGACTATCCAGAAAGATGATGGCCTGATCATTGAACAGAAGGTCGTTGCTGAGAAGGTCATATCAGCTAAAGAGGCAAATGCAGAGAAAATATCCAAAACAGAGATTGATGTGAAAGCTACTGTTGGAGTATCTGCATGGATCGTTCAATTAGGCAGCTTCACTGATGAAGATAATGCTCAATCCCTGAACAAAAAATTACGTGAAGCAGGTTACCCGGCCTTTGTAGAACCGCTCAAAAGAAATGGCAAAACCAGTTATCGAGTAAGGGTCGGCCCTGAGATAAAACGGTCAGAGGCAGACAAGTTATTGAAGAAACTGAAAGAAAAAATGAAGCTTGATGGAATTGTCGTGAGTTATCCCTGATGATCGGACTATCTGGAATACAACAGGAATAGAACAATGCAAGCTGTTGATATCGCTATCTTGCTTATCGTTGCCTTGCCAGCAATTGCAGGTGTGATATATGGATTTTTGAATATTATATTCTCACTGCTGGCATGGGCGTTGGCATTGGGTATTTCAATCAAATTTTCTCCCGCGTTCACACCATTACTTGAAGCATCAGTGGATACCCCTATTTTAAGAACAATCCTGGCTTTTGTTGGTCTTTTTGTTATAAGCCTGGTGATACTAACGGGTATCGGTTTCCTTATCGTAAAATTGTTGGGCAGGACAGGTTTAACGGCAGCGGACAGGATGCTCGGTTTGTTCTTTGGTGTTGCTTTGGGCGGCATCATTGTAGAAGTCATTGTTTTCCTTGGAGGCTTTACAGCGTTACCACAAGAGCCCTGGTGGGGTAATTCCAGAGTCATTCAACCTTTTGAGAGAGTGGCTGTCTGGTCAGGGCAATATCTGCCAGAAAATATTTCTAGTTCTCACGGCTATGAAATGTCGACGCAGGGCACTGTCGAAGATAAGCTACCAGAAATTAATCCACCTGAGGCCAGTTCAACAGGTTAGACTACTATACCCTTTGGGTAAGGACTGATTATTATGTGCGGTATTGTTGGGATCGTTGGCAAGCAGTTTGTAAACCAGCTCATCTTTGATGGTCTAACGATATTACAACACAGGGGACAAGATGCCGCGGGCATGATGACCTACCATGATCGCAGGCTCTATCTACGCAAGAGCAATGGCCTGGTGCGTGATGTATTTCATACCCGACACATGCTTAATCTCAAGGGTAATATTGGTATAGGCCATGTTCGCTATCCAACAGCCGGATGTTCTTCATCTGCAGAGGCCCAACCGTTCTATGTTAATTCCCCGTATGGAATATCTCTGGCACACAATGGCAACCTGACCAATGGTGAGGAGTTAAAGCGGGAACTATTCAGGGATGATCTCAGGCATATCAATACAGATTCTGATTCTGAAGTTTTACTCAATATTCTTGCCCATGAGTTACAAAGTCTTGGCAAACATCGACTGGAAGTCGAAGACGTTTTTTATGCAGTTGAAAAACTACATAAGCGATGCCGGGGCGGCTATGCAGCTATCGCCATGATAAGCGGCTTTGGCATTCTCGGATTTCGGGATCCATATGGCATCAGGCCGGTTATTTTCGGAGAGCGTGATACTGATGCCGGAAAGGAATACATGATTGCCTCTGAAAGTGTTGCGATTACCTCATTGGGATTTACGGTTATTCGTGATATTGAGCCCGGCGAGGCCATCTTTATTACCAAGGATGGTAAATTATATACGAGTCAATGTGCAGAAAATCCGCAATATTCTCCCTGTATCTTTGAACATGTTTATTTAGCAAGACCTGACTCTATTATTGACGGTATTTCAGTTTACAATGCACGCCTGCTTATGGGTGAAACATTGGCAGAAAAAATCCTGGAACAGAGGCCGAACCATGATATTGATGTTGTCATACCAATCCCGGATACGGGAAGAACAGCGGCATTGCCACTGGCACAAAAACTTAATGTGAGATACAGCGAAGGATTTATCAAGAACCGTTATATACCACGTACTTTTATTATGCCTGGACAGGAAATTCGCAAAAAATCTGTTAAACAGAAATTAAATGCCATTGAGTCTGAATTTAAGGATAAAAACGTTCTATTAGTCGATGATTCCATAGTCAGAGGTACAACTTCGGGTCAAATAATAGAAATGGCAAGAAATGCTGGTGCTAATAAGGTCTATTTTGCATCAGCCGCACCCCCGGTTCGTTATCCAAATGTATATGGAATCGATATGCCGACGGTAGACGAGCTTATTGCACACAATAAAACTGAAGAAGAAATCGCAAATTTGATTGGTGCTGACTGGTTGATATATCAGGATCTGGATAAGTTAGTCGAAACTACACAATCAGGTAATCCTTCTATCACTCGTTTTGATTTGTCATGTTTCAATGGCGAATATGTTACAGGTGATGTGAATCAGGAGTACCTCGATCATATCGAGGACATGCGCAAGGACAGTGCGAAATCAAAAAGAGAAGAGGCGAACGAAGAAAACCTGATCGATATCTCAAATAACGCCTGATTATTATTTCCCAGGGGTTCTTTTCAGGTAAATCCTAATTTATTGTTACAGCCAGGCGTCCGTCATCCTGAAGTTTTTGCATATTAACTATCATGGCCAACATCGCAACTGCTTCGCTCATGCCGTTTTCGAACACATTAATCATATCTGGCTCAACACTTGTCGATTCCAGGATTGCCTCGTAACTTTCAAGGGTTAATTCACCAAAATCTTTTTTGTACATGGCGATGTATGTTGATAGCAATCTGATGCATTGAGTCAGACCTTCTTTATTAACCATTTCAGATAAAGTTTCTAGCTGGCGTTCTTTAACTTTTAATACAGACAATTGGTTCTCAATAATATTCATAATAATTTCTCTCTATTTGCTGATTAATTGTGCTTAGTTGTGCCTAGTCGTATTATCTGCAAGGCTTGTGCCAGATAATAATATTCAATTAAAACAGCATGTTATGACATATCATCATATTGATGGAGGGCTAAAACGTCGCTATCAGACGACAGGTGATTTGAATATATGTATTTTTTGTTCCGGGAATGGTCTTTTTTGTGACATTCGTCACGTAATCGTAATTGTGGATGTGAATTGCATCGCAATAGTTGAATTGGCTACTTGTCCAAGCTTACCGTTTTAAAGTAAAACTTTGCTAAGTAAATAAAAATGTTAGCTTTTTTAATCATCCTGAATTTAAAGAGATGAACTACATGGTAAAGGTTTCATTAAGAAACAGTGTGATAAATTATGAATGACAACAGAATAAAATCAGGCCCAGTTCAAATCCTCCCGACCATATTGTGTGAGTGTCGTGAAATAATGACAGGTCGTTTAAAGGGGTCCCTGGTAGATATGTTAGATGAGGTTGATGACGTATTGCTGGACATAGCGTTGAGAACGACTAATCCACAGGAGAGGAGAAGATATTTCAATGCGATGCATGAAGTAAGATTGAAGAGACATCGGATTGAAAAAAAATGTATTGAAAATATTGTTGAGCTTTTTATCGAAGATAAGCAGCAGTCAGATAATAGAGATATTGAAGGCGTAAAGGATATGAACATAGTGGCAATGGAAAATGCTATCAACAAGGCCAGAAAGAATTGCTCCCTGATTTTACGAAAGCTTGATGAAAATATGAATCACATTTTAATAAATGATGTGATGGATATAAAAAGGAATCCGGTTTCTCCTGAGATAGTTTGTATGGCTTTTTATAATGCATGTGAACTGATTGATTCAGGAACAGAAATAAAGCTGATCATCCTTAAATATTTTGAAAAAAGTATTTTGCCCTTGCTCAGTGATGTTTATCTGGAGATTAATCATGTTTTAGAGACAGGAGATTCCAGCCGTGCTGAGCTGTCACGTGTTGATTTGCCAATAGACTCGCAGCAAACATCAACTGCAGTTGATCATGGTAAAGCTTATCAGGATATAGCTGATATTAAACAAATAGTGACATCAGAAATGCAAAATCTTCTGGCAGATCAACATGCGCCCGAATTTATTTCTGATTTTATATTGAATCAATGGGCGAAATTATTAGTCAGGATCCATGATAAGAACGGTACGAATGGTGACTCATGGCAACACGCCAGGGAAACTGCTGAGGATCTAATCTGGTCTGTTGGTACTCTATCTTCCGGACAAGACACGGACAGATTCGAAAAATTATGGCCTGATCTTGTGATGCGTCTACGCAATGGAATGAAAATGATCTCAATGTCTTCACATCAGGAGGCTGAGTTTATCTCCAACTTATTCAAACATCGGGCATCCCTGACAATGTTAACGGCATTAACAAAGAGCAAGGAAAATGACGCTGCCCTGATCAAACCTGAAAAGGTAAATGCATTGAAAATGAAATCAGGAGCCGGACAGGTCTTGGAGAATGAAAAGGATTTAGACAGTATTGGAAACGAAGATGTCACAGTGCCTGGTTTAAAGACACACAAGGATAAGCAACCACCGTTAATAAGACTATTCAGCACTAACAGTAAAGAGGCGGCACAAGATGATGTCAAAAATGGAGGATTAACAATACCTGGTCCCAGGATCCAGGCCGATAATCGACCATTTATGGACGAGCTGTTGGTTGATAATTTTAATATTAAAGGCTTTAAGAGTGACATTACCGGAGGCAGATAGCGCTCTTTTTTGATCTGGCATAATAGTGATCAGGCATAAACACTGACTTATCAAACAGACAGCATATTCCATTCGTCTATTTTCCATTTTTCTATTTTATTGACATGTTCATGGGGTTTTTCTAGACTCACCACTACAGCGCCGATTTGATTCAAGCTTGCGGGCGCTTAAAAAGTACCGCTAAAGAAGAGCAACCTGCTTTAGCACAAGCTGATCGCGGGTTTTTTTACGTCTGTAAGAAAATGCCACAGAATTTTCAGGACAGGTTGCATTGATTATCTGGAGTTAGAAATGGCCAAAATTGATCCAAAACAATATGGCTCAAATACGAATGCAGTCAGGGCAGGGCAGGTGCGCAGTGCTGAAGGTGAGCACAGTGAACCAATTGTGACTACCTCAAGTTTTGTTTTCAAGGATGCTGCGGAGGCAGCAGCAAGGTTTTCCGGGGATGCGCCGGGGAACATCTATTCGCGATTTACCAATCCGACAGTACGCACATTTGAGGAACGCCTGGCCGCCCTGGAAGGGGCTGAACGCTGTGTGGCAACCTCATCAGGGATGAGCGCAATCTTGAGTACCTGCATGGCCCTGTTGAAAACTGGAGACCATATCGTCGCCTCACGCAGCATATTTGGCACAACTGTTGGTCTGTTTGACAACATATTGTCAAAATTTGGACTGTCTACGACATTTGTTGAATTAACAGATTATGCGGCGTGGGAAGCCGCAATAGGTTCCGGGACAAAAATTCTGTTCCTGGAAACTCCTTCAAATCCTTTGACCGAGATTGCTGATATTTCTCGTTTGGCCGAAATCGCCCATGGCAAGGGATGTTTGCTGGTCGTGGATAACTGTCTCTGTACGCCAGCATTGCAGCAACCATTCAGTCTGGGTGCCGATATTGTTATACATTCAGCAACAAAATATCTTGATGGCCAGGGTCGATGTATAGGTGGTGCAGTACTTGGCAGTGATGAACTGCTGGCAGAAGATGTTGTTGGCTTTCTCAGAACTGCCGGCACAACAATGAGTCCATTTAATGCCTGGGTATTCCTCAAAGGCCTGGAAACCTTGCATTTAAGGATGAAAACACATTGTGAGAATGCCTTGCAGGTAGCCGAGTGGTTAGAGCAACAGGCGAGAGTGACTCGAGTTTATTATCCTGGCCTTACCTCACACCCACAACATGATCTGGCAAAAACTCAACAGTCTGGTTTTGGGGGTGTGCTGAGTTTTGAGGTAGAAGGTGGACAACAAGCTGCATGGAATGTTGTCGATTCGACCTCCTTGTTTTCCATTACGGCCAATCTGGGTGATGCCAAGAGCACCATTACACATCCGGCAACCACCACACATCATAGACTCACTGATGAGCAGCGTGTTCAGGCAGGAATTCATGATGGTTTGATCAGATTATCAATTGGCTTTGAAGATGTCAGTGATCTGACCCGGGATCTGGCGGTGGGTTTGTCAGCTTAATGAGAATCTTCAGCTGATCTGTGACTATAAAGTAGATTTATTGTACTGTTTTGTGGTAAAAGGAACGACTTACGAAGGTCTGATGTAGGGGAAAAGCGGCGCAATGACCGCAACCGGTGCAAAACTAAATAATATAGTGCACCAGATATAATAATAATATTTTGAAGAATGTTGGAAATTCTGGGATTAGAAGGTTCCAACAACATTAAAATAAATAAGGACTTAGCGACGCAAGTCGCAAATCTCGATCCCTTGAATTTAAACAATATACTGGAGGGTATAATCAATGCCTGCTCGTAATTTTTTATTTATTCCTGGCTCGACTAATGTGCCACGTCGTGTTCAGAATGCTATCAACGTAGAACAATAGGACGTGCGTGCTCTGGATCTACCAGAATTCACCAAACCCCTGTATGCAGACATGCAGATTGCTCGTTCATAAGATTCATGGTGAACCTGTAGAACTAACTATTTAAATAATATTGATAATAAAGAGGAATAACCATGAGTTTTACTTCATACGAACCAGCTACTCCACGCTTACAGCGTAGTGAGCTAGCAGTCCCGGCTTCAGACGTAGGAATGATGGAAAAAGCATCAACGAGTGACGCGGATTACGTCTTTCTTGATTTAGAAGATGCCGTTGTCCCTGCTGATAAACCACAAGCCCGTAAAAATGTTATTGAAGCATTAAATGATCTTGATTGGAGTGGTAAAACAATATCAGTGCGTATTAATGGCTTAGATACGCATTATATGTATCGTGACGTTGTCGATGTCATCGAACAAGCAGGTAAAAATCTCGATACCTTTTTGATTCCTAAAGTCGGTACCGCAGCAGATGTCTACGCTGTAGATATGTTGACGACGCAGGTTGAAGATGCGATGGGCATGGAGAAAAGAATCGGTTTTGAATGTTTAATCGAAACTGCTCTTGGTGGCGCCAATGTCATGTCTATTGCAACATCAAGTAAGCGTCTTGAAGCATTCCATTTTGGTGTTGGTGATTATGCTGCAAGCATGCATTCACGTACCACCATTATCGGCGGCTTAAATCCAGATTATGTTTGTGAAGGTGCGATAAATGATCAATGGCATACTTCACAAGTACAAATGCTGACCGCATGTCGTGCTTTTGGTTTACGTGCAATTGACGGTCCTTTTGGTGATTTCAGTGACCCTGAAGCTTATAAAGCAGCGGCACGTCGTGTTGCAGCTCTCGGTTACGACGGTAAGTGGGCAATTCACCCTAAGCAAATTCCATTAGCGAATGAAGTGATGTCTCCACCGGAGAAATCTGTGACTCATGCACGTCGTGTACTTGAAGCTTTAGACGAAGCGGCTAAGTCAGGCGCAGGTGCAGCACAACTTGATGGCAAGATGATTGATATTGCGTCAGAAAAAATGGCTCAGAATCTAATTGCGCAAGCGGATCAAATCGCTGCTAAGGCTAAGTAGTAGATAGTTAATCAAGAATTTTAATTATTAATTACAGGAGGGTGTAATAGTGGACATCCATGAATATCAAGCAAAAGAGATCCTCGCTGGATACGGTGTACCCATAGGTGCTGGTGGCCTGGCGTATAGTCCTGAACAGGCATCATACAGATGCTCTGAGATCGGCGGTAGCGTCTGGGTTGTCAAGGCACAGATTCATTCAGGTGCGCGTGGTAAGGCAGGCGGTATTAAAGTCTGCTTTAGTGAAGATGAAGTATGGTCGGCAGCAGATGAGTTACTAGGTAAAAAACTGGTCACGCATCAAACGGGCCCTAACGGCAAGGTTTGTTCCCGTCTTTATATAGAAGAAGGCTGCAATATTGATCGTGAAATCTATCTGGCATTCGTGCTGGACAGGGCCGCAGAACGTGTCACCGTGGTTGCTTCGGCAGAAGGTGGCATGGAGATCGAACAGCTGGCAGTTGAAAAGCCGGAATCTATCATCAAGATTTCTGTTGAGCCAGCAGTAGGTATGCAAGCCTTTCAGGCACGCGAACTGGCATTTGCACTAGGTCTGGATAAGTCTCAGATCAATCAGGCGGTGACGACATTTCTCGGTTGCTATCGTGCAATGCGCGATTTAGATGCCAATATGGTCGAAATCAATCCATTGGTTGTGAGCAAAGAAGGCAAGATTATAGCTGTTGATGCGAAGATGGGTTTTGATGACAACGCCCTGTTCCGTCATCCTAATATTTCAGAACTTCGTGATAAGTCTCAGGAAGATGCTCGTGAAATGCGTGCTGCTGATCGTGGCTTGAGCTACGTTGGTCTGGAAGGAAATATCGGTTGTATCATCAATGGTGCCGGTCTGGCCATGGCCTCCATGGACATGATCATGCACGCAGGCGGTGAGCCAGCCAATTTCCTCGATATCGGTGGTGGTGCCTCAGCGGAACGTACTGCCAAAGCCTTTAACCTGGTTCTTTCTGATGACAACGTTGAATGTATCCTGGTGAATATCTTTGCCGGTATCAACCGTTGTGACTGGATCGCTGATGGTGTTGTTCAGGCGGTTAAACAAATCGACCTGAAGGTACCTCTGGTGGTTCGACTATCAGGCACCAATGTAGAAGAAGGGCGGAAGATTATTAAAGAAAGCGGTCTTCCCATCATTTCTGCAGATACTTTACAGGAAGCAGCGGATAAAGCTGTTGCAGCCTGGAAAGAAGCGACCGGTAAATAGGAGACATAATAATGTCAATTTTGTTAGACGAAAATTCAAAAGTAATTGTCCAGGGTTTCACCGGTCAAATTGGTACTTTTCATGCAACTGAAATGATCGAATACGGCACCAACATCGTTGGTGGTGTGACCCCGGGTAAGGGCGGAACAAAACATCTTGATCGCCCTGTTTTTAATACAGTAAAAGAAGCAGTAGAAGCGACTGGTGCGAATGCCAGTATCGTTTTTGTACCACCTCCATTTGCTGCAGACAGTATTATGGAAGCTGCAGATGGCGGCATCAAATTCTGTGTAGCCATCACCGATGGTATCCCGTCACAGGATATGATTCGTGTAAAGCGTTACATGCGCCGCTATAAGGAAGAGGACAAGATGGTATTGACCGGTCCTAACTGTGCGGGCTCAATCAGTCCCGGAAAATGTATGATGGGCATTATGCCTGGTCATATCTATATTCCTGGTCCTGTCGGTGTTGTCGGTCGTTCAGGCACACTGGGTTATGAAGCTGCTGACCAAATGCGAGAAATCGGTGTGGGTATCTCAACTAGTATCGGTATTGGTGGTGATCCTATCAACGGCAGTGCCTTCGTAGACCATCTTCAGTATTTCGAAGAAGATCCAGATACCAAGCTTGTGATCATGATTGGTGAGATCGGTGGACCACAGGAAGTCGCTGCGGCTCAATGGGCTCAAGACAATATGTCCAAACCCGTGATTGGTTACATTGCAGGTTTGACTGCACCTGAGGGTACGCGTATGGGCCATGCTGGTGCGATTATTTCTGCTGTCGGCGATAGTGCGGCTGAGAAGGTTGAAATCCTTCAGGAATGTGGTGTACATGTTGTGCCTAATCCGGCCTCATTTGCACCTGTTGTCAAGGAAGTAATGGCCAAATTAGGTTAGACCTCAGGCAGTAAAATACGTAAAGGGCACTTCATCTATGATGTCGTGCCCTTTATACTTTGAGCATTTGTAAAACAATCTCAGGAGTTAGCACGTGAGTAAACCAAAGGTACTACTTACCCGAAAATGGCCTGCGGAAGCAGAAGCCAAAGCACAAGAATTATTTGACGTAACCTTGAATGAAGACGACCACAAAATGTCTGTGGAAGAGCTTCAGGATGCCATGAAAAATTATGATGTGGTATGTCCTACGGTGTCAGATTTTTTGATTGATTCAGAGATTCTTGGTGTGGAAGGAAGGAAGTGTCAGGCACTGTGTAATTTTGGCGTTGGCTTTAATAATATCGATACA
>JAIVVP010000031.1:0-11124 GCA_049189775.1 Gemmatimonadota bacterium
CAGGCGCTTGGCTTTCTCACGTGACAGTCTTGTTTCACCAAAACCATCCTCTACCGCATCCAGAGAAACATCTACTTCATCTCCAACGCTTACTTCAACCTCACCTTTCTCATCAAAGAATTGTGAAATAGGAATGAGCCCTTCGGACTTGAGTCCTGCGTTGACTATGACAGTATCCTGATTGATTTCGACCACCACAGCACTGACGATGGAACCCGGGCGCATTTTGGCCTCTATTTGACTTTGTTCAAAAAGTTCGGCGAAACTTTCACTCATGAAGAATAATTACCTCTATTCCAGTTCTGACTGATTCAATACTGACATATCAGAGCCTGGTGCGATTATGCAATTGCATTGCTGCGGCACTGCATAACGGTTAGTTTATAAAATTAGCCCGAGAACGACTTAACTCACTGATTTATCAACACCATTATCCTGATGTTGGCCATAATCATGTTGGATAGGCATCTGGCAGGGTTTCCTGGACCAGGTTTTCTATCTTTTTTATAACCCCAGAAATATCCAATGTTGTCGTGTCGACTACGATGGCATCGTCTGCGGGCTTCAGTGGTGATATAGTTCTCTGACTATCCCTTGTATCTCTCTCGGCTATATCAGCCGCGAGGCGCGGGAGATTAACATCAAACCCTTTCTGCTTCAACTGCTTATAGCGTCTTTTGGCACGTTCTTCGGCCGAGGCTATGAGGTAAATTTTCAAAGGTGCATCGCTAAAAACAACCGTTCCCATATCCCGCCCATCGGCAACCAGGCCGGGAGTTTGTTGAAACTGCCTCTGCCTGTCCAATAGTGCAGACCTTACTTGAGGAAGGACAGCAATCTGAGACGCTAAATTACCGCATTCTTCCGTCCTTATTTTCTGGCTAATATCGTCTCCTTCGAAGATGACCGTGATGTCCTTTCCCGGTTGGGGCTGCTGAAACACGACATCCAGTGATTCCGCAATATCTGCAATGGCTGACTCATTATCAAATTCAAGTTGATATTTTTCAGCGGCAATAGCCAGAATTCTATACAGGGCACCACTATCAAGCAGATGCCATCCCAGCCAGGTAGCCAAATGGCTGCATATCGTGCCTTTACCGGTACCACTGGGACCATCAACAGCAATTACCGGAATATCAGACATTCAACCCTGTTCCTCGATGACCAGATCAAGACCGGCAGTCTTCGCAACAGCAACAAAACCGGGAAAAGAGGTTTCTACATTGGCGCAGTCTTTGACCGTAATGGGTGAGGAGGCATTCAGACCGGCGATGGCAAATGCCATGGCAATCCTGTGATCAGTGAAACTATTAATCTCACCACCAGCCATCTTGCCACCTGTCACTGTCATGCCGTCAGGCTGTTCATCAACGTCGATACCTAATGTTTGCAGACCGTTGGCAATGGCAGCGATTCTGTCACTCTCCTTAACACGTAATTCCCCTGCACCAGTGAGTCTGGTTTTGCCTTTTGCACAGGCAGCAGCCACCATAATGGCAGGAAATTCATCTATCGCACCGGGGACTAATGATTCCGGGATATCGATGCCATGTAATTCAGAGGCTTTCACCCGAATATCTGCCACAGGCTCACCACTGACGACTTTTTCATCCAGCAAGGTGATATCGGCACCCATCGCTTTTAATATATGAATAACAGCATCCCTGTTCGGGTTAATACCGACATTTTCAATAATAATATCTGATTCATCTGCAATGCAGGCCCCCACGATAAAAAAAGCCGCTGAGGAAATATCTGCAGGGACTTCGATGTCTGTTGCCTTTAAAACCCCACCACCTGTAAGAGTGATTGTGCTTCCTTCACACTCTATCTGATAGGTAAATTGTTTCAGCATTCGCTCAGTATGATCACGCGTCGCCACGGGCTCGTGGATACAGGTCCTGCCGTTGGCATTCAAGGCCGCTAACAACAAACTGGATTTTAATTGTGCACTCGCCACCGGCATTTTATAGTCTATTGCCGTCAAACCGGCACCAGCTTTTATATGTATAGGTAGCGTGCCGTCCTCTGAGCAAGTAATCGATGCATGCATTTTTTGTAGTGGATCAACAATCCTTTGCATTGGTCGAGACATCAATGATTCATCACCCACCAATTCACATTCGATCCCAAGGCCTGCGAGTAAGCCGGAAAGCAAACGTACAGAGGTACCTGAATTACCCAGATCCAGTGCTGTGGCTGGTGCCGAAAGACCTTGCATACCAACACCATCGACAATTACTCGATTTTCTGGCACTTCATTGTCCGAGCTGTGTTGAATTTTGACCCCCATCGCCCTGAATGCTGCCATGGTTGCCAATGTATCTTCACCATCAAGAAAGCCAGTGATACGACTTTGACCTTCTGCAATTGCGGACAACATCAAGGCGCGATGTGAGATAGATTTATCACCGGGCACAGAAAATCGACCACTTAATTTTCCACCGGGTGAAATACAGTAATTAATCATGCTCTGGAAAAACAGGCATGCTTAAATTGTTCGCGCGCATTCATTCAGGAGAATCATTTCTCTGCTTTCTTTGATCGGTAAACTTATCCCTTGAAATCTTGGCTCTTTCGAATAGTTCTAACAGGGCATCACTGTCATCATTCTTGATGGCTTCTCTGATTTTGTTCAGATGCTCATCAAACTGATCCATGACATTCAGAAGTTGTTCTCGATTTGAGAAACAGATGTCGTGCCACATGCCAGGATGGCTAGATGCTATTCGAGTAAAATCTGCAAAACCACCGGCGGCAAACTCAAAAATCTCATCTCTTTCCTGCATCCCGGATAGACAATCTACCAGGGCATAGGCAAGCATATGGGGTAAATGGCTGGTTGCAGCGAGGATAGTGTCATGATGTTCAACATCCAGGTTCACCACCTCCGCTCCGGTCAGTTTCCACATTGCTGTGATCAAATTTAATGCTTGCGGATCTGTCTCGGCAACAGGGGTAAGAATAACGCGATGTGCATCAAATAATTCTGCAAATGAGGCCTCGACACCACTCTCTTCTTTCCCCGCAATCGGATGTCCGGGAACAAAACGTGTAAATGAATCAGCCAGATTTTCTCTTGCAGATTTAACAATCGAGCCTTTGGCACTACCAACATCGGTGACGACAGCTGTCTTCTTCAGTGCACCTGACATCGCTGAAAACAATTTGTCTGCAGTAGATAGCGGTGTTGCAAGAACGACTATATCAGCATCAGTCACGACTTCTTCAATATCCAGGCTGTAGTTATCTATCACACCCAGTTGCACGGCCTTTTTCAGATTATTTTCATCTCGTCCGTAACCGACAACAGTCGTCACCGCATTAACTTTTTTAAGTGCGCGCGCAAGTGAGCCACCAATCAAACCTACACCTAAAATTGCTATTCGACTGGCTATACCATTTGCTTTCATAATTCTGTCTCTGTCATGCATCTACATCCATGGCTGATAAAATTGACTCCAGTGCCTTGATAAATTTTTCATTCTCTTGTTTTAGACCAACAGTAACCCGCAGATGATTCGGCAACCCATAATTACCAACAGGCCTGACGATGACACCTTGATGTAATAATTTTTTATATATTTCCATCCCGGTCTGAGCTGTTGATTCCATATCAACACAGATAAAATTTCCAACCGAGGGAATATATTGCAGATTCATGTCATCGAATGCCCTTGTTAGCTGTTTCATCCCTGCCTGATTCAGGCTGATACTTTCTTGTAGATGCTCTTTATCTCCCAATGCTGCTTCAGCGGCAGACAGGGCCAGACTATTCACATTAAAAGGCTGCCTGACCCGGTTCATCAGATCGGCAATGTCGCTATGTGAAATACCATAACCAATTCTCAGTCCAGCAAGACCAAATGCCTTTGAGAAAGTACGGGTCACCAGCAGATTAGGAAATTCACTCACCCATTGAATGCAATCGGGATAATCGTCCTCGTCTACATATTCGAAGTAGGCTTCATCCACCACCACCAGCATATGTTCAGGGCAAGACTCCAGCAATGTTCTTAATGTTTGCGTATCCAGCCATGTGCCCGTTGGATTATTCGGGTTGGCAACAAACATAAGACGTGTGTTTTCATTTATTGCTGCCTGCATTGCAGAAAGATCATGCCCCCGGTTTTTTGCAGGTACGACAACGGCCTTTGCGCCGACTGCCTGTGTTACCAGGGGATATACTGCAAAGGCATGTTCTGAAAAAATGACTTCATGCTGTGATCCTGTGGTCGCCCTTGTAATGAGTTCAAGAATTTCATTTGAGCCATTGCCAATGGTGATCTGATCTGTATTGACGCCATGCTGTTTTGCCAGGGCCTTTTTCAGGTCATGGGCATTACCATCCGGATATCTCGACAATTCTGATGTAGACGATATTGCCTGTTTTGCCTTCGCACCAGGACCCAGTGGATTTTCGTTTGAGGCCAGCTTGATAATATTGCTAATACCAAGCTCACGTTCAAGTTCTTCCACAGGTTTGCCCGGCTGATAAGGAAGTAGACCCGCTACACCAGGCGTTGCTAAGTTGATCAAATCGCACGTCATTTTCTTTCAGCCTGCCCTATAAACCTGGATCCAGGGTGTCACAATACAGCGCGTGGATATGAGCCTAATAACTTAAGCATTGATGCACGATCTTTTAGCTTGTCCAGTGCCAATGCCACGGTAGCTTCCTGTGCATGACCCTCGATATCGACAAAAAAAACATATTCCCACATGCCCTTACGAGATGGCCGTGATTCAATACGAGTCAGACTTACGCCATTGTCTGAAAAACAGGCGAGCATCTCCTGCAATGCACCGGGTTTATTCGGTGCAGTAAAAAGTAAGGAAGTTTTATCGTTATCGCTCGGTAATGTCTCGTGCTGACCCAGCACCAGAAAACGGGTAGTGTTGTCGGCTTCATTTTCAATATTTTTCATTAGCACGGACAGTTCATAGAGTTCGGCAGCAGATTCTCCTGCGATTGCTGCAGCCTGCTTTTCGCCAGCTGCAATACGTGCAGCTTCAGCATTACTGTTCACAGATACCCTTTCCGCTTTCAGTAAATGTGTATCCAGCCAGGCGCGACATTGCGCTAACGATTGTTGATGTGAATACACCCTGGTAATTCCTTCGACTGATTCTTCATTACTCAGTAAATGATGATGAATACGTAATTCAACTTCACCACAGATCATCAGATTTGAGTTCACCAACATATCAAGCGTGTGATTGACGACACCTTCTATAGAGTTCTCGACGGGAACAACACCATATTGACAGGCACCAGATTCCACTTCTCGAAATACCTGGTCAATGCTTCCCATAGCCGTCGTTTTTACCGAGTGTCCAAAGTGTTTCAATGCAGCAGCATGCGTAAAGGTCCCTTCAGGTCCCAGGAAAGCAATGTCCAGCGTTTGTTCCAGTGCCAGACATGCGGACATGATTTCACGGAATAATCGCGCCATCTCTTCTTCAGACAAAGGCCCTGGATTTCGCTCTATAATTTTTCTCAACACCTGCGCTTCACGCTCTGGTCGGTAAAAACCATTATCATCCGACTGTTCGCTTTTGACACGAGCAACTTCTGTTGCCATGCGCGCACGTTGGCTAATCAACTCCAGCAAACTTGAGTCAATTTCATCAATCTGTGTTCTTAGTTCATCTAATGTTAAATCTTCAGCCATTTGTGCGTTCAAATTCCTGCATAAAGGTAATCAGGGCATCAACGCCCTCTTCGGGCATAGCATTGTACATACTGGCACGCAGTCCACCGACACTACGATGACCTTTCAACCCAACCAGTCCATGATCTTTTGCCTCACTGACAAATTTTTTATTGAGTGAATCATCAATCAGCTTAAATGGCACATTCATCCTGGATCGGTATTTTATTTCAACTGGATTGCTATAAAAATCAGATTCATCAATCGCCTGATACAGTCTATTGGAACGTGCATGGCTCATCCTTTCCATGGCCTCCAGGCCACCTTGTTCCTTGACCCACTTAAACACCAGACCGGACACATACCAACTATAGGTCGGCGGCGTGTTGAACATCGAACCATATTCAGCCTGGATAGCATAGTCATACATACTTGGGATATGTTTCGGTACATGACCTAGCAAATCTTCACGAACAATTACAACGACCATTCCTGATGGACCAATGTTTTTCTGGGCTCCCGCGAAAATAACGCCATAACGAGATACATCCAGTGGCCTTGATAATAAACTGGATGTCATGTCAGTAACTAAAGGAACATCTCCGACATCTGGAATACTGGAAAATTGAACCCCGCTGATGGTTTCATTATCTGTGTAATAAACATAAGCAGCATTCGCGTCCAGAGACCATGTCTCTGCATCCGGTACTGATAACATAGAATTTTCTTCATCAGCAATAACATTAATCTTACAGAATCGCTTTGCTTCTTTAAGTGCCTTTCCAGACCAGATACCGGTATGAAAATAGTCAACTGTGTTTTTCCCGGCTAGCAAATTTAACGGTACCATGGCAAACTGGCCACTGGCACCGCCCTGTAAAAAGAGCACCTTATAGTTTTCAGGAATCGCCAGTAGCTCTCGAAAATCTGTTTCTGTCTGTGTGGCAATAGACATAAATTCATCACCACGATGACTCATTTCCATCACCGACATTCCAGTACCATGCCAATCGAGAAATTCTGCCCTGGCAAGTTGCATGACTTCTCTTGGCAACATCGCGGGACCCGCACCAAAATTATAAACCAGTCCTGAATAGCTCTCTTTGCCGTCTACAGCTTTCAACGTATTAACCTTTTGTTTCATTTTTATTCTTCTTTTTATTATTCTGTTGCGCCTTGTTCTGTTATTTCTTCACTGGTTAATTCTTCCCCGGTTATTTCTTCATTCGCTACTTCTTCATCTGCAGCACCTTCCGGATCTTTGTACTCAACAATGCGTTCCAGGCTGGCCAGGTGTTCTTCCTCGCCCAGTTTAACCAGGGTCACACCCTGTGTATTTCTTCCCAGTACAGAAACATCATTAACCGGGGTACGAATCAAGGTTCCCTGATCACTAATCAGCATGATCTCGTCATCCTCATCAACAGCAACAGCACCGACCACATTGCCATTGCGATCCGTGGTCTGAATCGAGATAACACCCAGACCACCTCGTCCTTTGACTGCATAATCTGTGATAGCAGTTCGTTTGCCAAAACCATTTTCTGTCACCGTCAACACCGAACTTTCATCCGATTCAACAATGATCAGTGAATTCACGCTCTGGCCTTCAGCCAAACGGATACCGCGAACGCCCCGAGCAGTTCTACCCATGGCCCTCACTGCAGTCTCTTTAAAGCGCACCGCCTTGCCTGCATTACTGAACAACATAATGTCATGATCACCGTCGGTAACTTCAACACCGATCAACTGATTACCATCAACCAGTTCAATCGCCCTTAAACCACTGGGTCTTGGTCGTGCGAAATCTGTTAGCTTACATTTTTTAACTGTGCCATCCGCTGTCGCCATAAAGATAAATTTGTCTTCAACAAACTCACGTATGGGCAATACGGCATTGATACGTTCACCCTCTTCCAATTGCAATAGATTGACTATCGGTTGGCCGCGCGCGGCACGACTGGCCTGGGGTAATTGATAGACCTTAAGCCAATACAGTTTTCCCTTACTGGAAAAACACAACAAGGTATCGTGGGTGCTGGCAATAAATAACTTGTCTATGAAATCTTCATCCTTCATATTGGTTGCGGATTTACCCCTGCCACCACGACGTTGTGAACGATAGGTATCGATGGACTGGGATTTTGCATAACCCGCATGAGAAAGTGTCACCACCACATCTTCTTCGGTAATCAGATCTTCCATACTCAGATCAAGTTGATCTTCAAGTATTTCGGTGCGTCTTTCATCACCATAACGATCTCGAATATCTTCAAGCTCTTCCCTGATGACCTGCATCAATCTTTCTGGTCGTGACAGGATGTCCAGTAAATCGATAATAGCTTCCAGGATCTCACCATATTCCTTAACGATCTTTTCCTGTTCCAGTCCGGTCAGTCTTTGTAATTTCAGATCCAGAATTGCCTGTGCCTGGATTTCAGATAATCGGTAACCGCCTTCGACCAGACCAAAGCCATCTGCCAGGTCTTCTGGTCGTGAGGCACCAGAGTCTGCCCGCTCTAGCATCTTCAGCACGATCCCAGATTCCCATACAGGTCCTAATAGTGCCTGCTTGGCCTCGGCCGGTGTGGCTGATGCCTTGATTAAGGCAATAACAGGATCGATGTTTGCCAGTGAAACAGCCAGACCTTCCAGAATATGCGCACGTGCCCTTGATTTACGCAGGTCATAACGTGTACGACGAGTGACAATTTCGCGACGATGGCGAATAAATGCTTCCAACAACTGTTTTAGATTTAACAGCCTTGGTTGACCCTCTTTCAGCGCTACAATATTAATACCAAACACATTTTGCATCTGTGTATGTTGGTAAAGATTATTGATTAATACTTCAGGGACTTCACCTCGACGCAGATCGATAACCATACGCATGCCATCCTTATCGGATTCATCACGCAATTCTTTAATGCCACTGATCTTTTTATCCTTCACCAGTTCGGCAATTTTTTCCATCAAGCGTGCCTTGTTTACCTGATAAGGTAATTCCGTGACGATAATACTCTGCCTGCCCTTTTCATCATCAGATTCAATATGGGTACGTGCGCGCATATAAATCTTGCCACGACCAGTTTCGTAGGCCTCACGAATACCTTTGGAACCATTAATAAACCCGGCCGTTGGAAAGTCTGGCCCGGGAATATATTGCATAAGCTCAGCAATGGTCATTTCATCATTGCCCATCAGTGCAATCGTGGCACCAATTATTTCTGTTAAATTGTGTGGCGGGATATTGGTCGCCATGCCAACCGCGATACCACTTGAACCGTTGACGAGTAAATTAGGAATACGTGCAGGAAGCACTGTAGGTTCATGCTCAGAGCCATCATAATTCGGGACGAAATCAACCGTTTCCTTATCCAGATCTTCCAGTAATTCATGGGCAATACGTGTCATACGCACTTCTGTGTAACGCATGGCAGCGGGAGAATCACCATCGACTGAGCCAAAGTTTCCCTGACCATCGACCAGCACATAACGTAGCGAAAATGGCTGTGCCATTCGCACCATGGTGTCATACACCGCAGTGTCGCCATGAGGATGGTATTTACCGATCACATCACCAACGATACGGGCTGATTTTTTGTAGGCTTTATTCCAGTCATTGCCCATCACATTCATGGCATACAGGACACGACGATGTACAGGTTTCAGACCATCACGAACATCTGGTAAGGCTCTTCCTACAATCACGCTCATGGCGTATTCCATGTAGGATTGCTTCATTTCGTCTTCAATATTGACGGGGTTTATGGAACCCGCTATTTCACTTTCATTCATACAAATTCAGGGCTTAATTAAGAAATAATCTACCCTCTGTTTCCCTCATTCACAAAGGTCGAAATTTTACCACATCGGGCCAATTCTCTGTAGAAAAAAGTGCTGTAAAAACAGATTATTTTCAATCAAATAGCGACTGTACATTAGCGGAATTTGGGGCTTCAATAATGCCCTTTTCAGTAACGATAACATCGATCAAATCAGCGGGTGTCACATCAAAGGCCGGATTCCATGCTGAGACATTCTCTGGTGCAATCTTTACGCCTGAATAATTTAAAATCTCTTCTTCTGCCCTCTGTTCAATAGGAATCTCCTGTCCACTCCTGGCATTAAGATCGAATGTTGAAGTCGGTGCAACCACCATCACTCGAACATCATGATGTCTTGCTGTAACTGCATGCGTATAGGTACCAATTTTATTACAAACATCGCCATTTGCTGCGATCCTGTCGGCACCGACAATCACCCATTTGATATTCCCCTGACTGTACAGATGACAGGCCGCACTGTCCGTCAAAAGTATGGTTGGAATATTATCCTGCTGTAACTCCCATGCAGTTAATCTCGCCCCCTGTAACCAGGGCCGTGTTTCACAGGCATAAACCGAGGCTATCTTGCCTTGTTTATGTGCGGTTCTGATAACACCCAGGGCAGTTCCATAACCACCAGTCGCCAATGCACCTGCGTTGCAGTGAGTCAGTACCTGACATTCATCTTCAATCAAACCCGCCCCCAGCTCACCCATATGAATATTGGCAGCGATATCCTCATCATGAATAGACATCGCTTCGGCCAATAGAACTGGTTCCGGATCGCCCTGAATCGAAGCAAATAAACCCCTCATCCTGTCGATTGCCCATTGTAGATTAACCGCCGTTGGTCTACTCGCCATCAGTAAAGTCAGATCTTCTTCAATCGTTTCTCGCCATTTATCTCCGGATTGAGCATAGGCCTGTCTGGCTGCGAGCACGACCCCATATGCGGCTGTAATGCCGATCGCAGGGGCACCTCGAACAACCATATCGGTAATTGCCTCCGACAGTTCACCAACGTCAGCATAATGATTGACCTTAAATTCGTGTGGCAAAATTCGCTGATCAATAAGATCCACCCCTGCAGATACCCATTCAACCGGACATAAAATGTCACGTTTTCCTGCTGCGATATATTCTGCTACTTCTTTCGACGACAATTAAAATCTCCCCTTAAGTTCTTTTGCCAGGTTTTTTTTCGTACAATTCACAATCTGGATCATAGACTATGGTAACAGGATGAATATCGATACGCTGATCAATGCACGCTGGGTTATTCCGGTAGACGCTACAAATAACAATCCGGAAAACAATATACTGGAACATCACTCGCTTGCCATCAACGATGGCAAGATACTGTCGATCTTACCGACTGCAAAGGCACAAGATAAATATACGGCGGCCAGGGAACATCAGCTAGCAAACCATGCTGTAATGCCAGGTCTGATTAATTGCCACACACATGCGGCAATGACTCTTTTCCGTGGCCTGGCTGATGATTTACCCTTAATGGAATGGCTAAATGAACATATCTGGCCAGCCGAACAGAAATGGATCAGTGCTGAGTTCGTTAATGACGGCACGCGGCATGCCGTTGCAGAAATGATTCGAGGTGGCACCACCTGTTTTAATGATAT
>JAIVVP010000032.1:0-10545 GCA_049189775.1 Gemmatimonadota bacterium
AAGGGTTGCTCGGACAATTCAGAGCCAGTGACATTGGCACCAGTGATAATTAAAGCATCAAGCCCGTCATTTTTGATTTGTTCAAAGGTTTTATAATATTTATCTACATGTGCCTGACCTTCTGGCCCACGAACGAGTTCCTTGAGCGTAAATGGATGCACATAGAATTGTGCGATCTGATTGCTTTCACCAACAAGTCTGAAAAATTGACGTTCAGTCGCAGCCAGAGCCTTATCAGGCATCATGTTCAAGAGGCCGATGTGGAGCTCACGGATATCCTGATGTTCTGCCTGATTACGGGCAATCACAGTTTCCCCTTCCTGTTGAAGGCGCTCAAAGCTGGGCAAGTCTGTATTTGCTACCAATGGCATCTGTTATCTCTCAAAAGGCTTCTATATTTTCTATCGATCAAGAACATTAGTAATCAGTTCCAGGAAATCATTTTCATCTTGTACCGCGGCAATTTCTTCAGAACTAATGGTATAACCATATTGGTCTGCAATCGCTTCATATCTTGGTATGCGTGAATAAAATAAACGCGGGAACACCCATCTGACAAAATCATCCGGATCAATCAGTGCTACGTACTCAAGATTTTTTTCTGACATATAAGCCGCCAGTTGTTCATCAAGAAATGACTCTCGATAATGAAGTGGTTTTGGCGTAATTTCTGCGCGTTTGATTAATTCCTGTTCATCAGTTTTCGATGCCTTGATATACAGAATCAGGGTGTTATCTGATAGTGCTTTAAGTACTTCTGCATCATCAAGTTCACAAAGACTACCACCCGCATCATTTATAAAATGGTCATAACCATAGACCTGGTGTGCTTTCTGTATGAATTCCGGCACATCTTTCATGGTGGCGATTTCTGCCTGGCGATGTAATTCCTGCCGATGTTTAAATTCAGGCAGAGCTAGCCCTCCTGCTTCAGGGTTTCCCAGTTTGCCCAGAAAAGTTGAAACTGGATTTAGATTGTCCACAGTAATATTGTTACGTAGATGCAGGGAATCTGTACGCATAAGATCTTTTAATAAAGGGATATGCATCAGTTTCTGTTTAATATTATCCAGGATAGGTTCATCCAGATAACGCGTACCAATACGGTAATCACCTGAATAATGAAACCAGTGATGCTGACGTAACATGCAGGCGAGACGCGTCTTCCCTACCCCGGACATGCCGAGCAAGGTGATCGCTTTTTTATCCCACGCTTTAAATTCCTGACCGCTTAGTTTCACTGGAGTGTATCCATTAGTAATTTGCTTGCAGATGCTACCTTATGAAGTCAGTCTCATAAAGCAGAAAACACTGTTTTTCTTGAGGTTTTAAGCTAACTGATGCGCCGCTTTTGTGCGTTCTAGTTGAGCAATGTGTTCGGTGGCAACTCGAAGACCCCAAACGCCTCCACTACCTTTGCGGCCAACTGATCGTTTGGCTCCAGAAAAGTTACTGACATCAGGTAGCAATCACGTTGTTTGCTATGAGACATCAGCGGATTGTCTTCTAGCTCCGCCAGTTTCCTGGCCGCCGATTCTACCGAATCACACTTGAACAAACTAACTACTTCTGACTTTGATGGGTTTAGAGTAAGTGTAACGATCGCTGAACTACTGAGCCCCTCGATATGCAGTTCCTGCATTTGCAACTGCCCGCTTACTCCCCGTTTACGGAGTTCCCCAATGAATAACCAAAACTCAGGTGGTGACGGCGGCTTGCCTTCTATCAATCGTTCGTAGATCCATATAAAAGGAAAAAACAGGATTCCGAAAATAGTTTCGATGATTCTCATATGCTTCACATTACGTCATGGGATATCGATTTGCTCCCTATCATCAATAATATCTATCCCCTGTGGTGGTTCGAAGTTAAACATACCATCGTCCATTTTTTTATTAAGTACTTCTTCTGTAAAGTCGATACGTGTCACCTGCCCAAGGTTATCAAACATCACCATCATGCCCAGTTTATCCTTGTCGAAGCCAAGTCGAATGCTGTTGTATTGGCTTTCTATATCTCTTGGTGTGAGTTCTATCCAGTCAAATTCTTCAATATTTCCCAGTTCGATAATAATGAACTGTGTATCAAGATCTTCATATGATCCAAAAATAGCGGCAGGTGTGTTCTCTATTGAAGTTGAAAAGTCTCTAATAGTCAGCTGTTCAAGATCTTCATCGTAGAACCACAATGATTCTCCATTAGTGACAATCGTTTGTGTATAAGGGATTTTATAATCCCATCGAAATTTATCCGGGCGATTTAAAAACACGACGCCGCTGGTACTTTCAAGTTCAATTCCCTGATCGTCTACCAGTGTTTGTTTGAAATTGGCTTCCAGTGTCTGCATATTACCAAGAAATCGCTTAAGGACATCATCACTGCTCTCTGCATATGAGATTGTCGTCAACAACAACAATGCAAATAAATTTATTATTCTCATAATTGCGTTTGACTGAATATTTTTATGAAGTTGCATCTAATCAATTGGTGGAGGTGGCGCTGCCAGTACTTCACGACTGCCATTGGAACCAGTCTGACTGACTAAACCACTACGTTCCATTTCTTCGATGATCCTTGCAGCACGGTTGTATCCGATCTTTAAACGCCGTTGTACATAAGAAATGGATGCCTTCCGGGTTTCGGTAACAATTTGCACGGCCTCATCATAGAGTGGATCCATATCATCTGAAGCTTTATCGATTCCAGCCAGTGCTTGTGCTCCACCTTCTGCAGGCCCTTTGAGAATATCGTCATTATAAGAAGGTTCGCCCCGTGATTTGATGTTTTCAACAACGGCGTGCACTTCATGGTCATCAACAAAAGCACCATGTATTCTTTGCGGGATGCTGGTGCCTGCAGGAAGATAAAGCATATCTCCGTGTCCCAATAGCGTTTCAGCACCCATTTGATCAAGGATGGTCCTTGAATCAACCTTTGATGAAACCTGAAAAGCAATACGGCTGGGAATGTTTGCCTTGATCAAACCCGTAATGACATCAACCGAGGGTCTTTGTGTTGCCAGGATCAGATGTATGCCGGAGGCCCTGGCCTTTTGTGCCAGTCTGGCTATCAGTTCTTCAACCTTTTTACCCGTGGTCATCATCATGTCCGCGAGTTCATCAACGATTACAACAATAAAGGGCAGGCTCTCCAGATAACGTACAGGGTCATCTTCACTGATTGGCCGGTATGTAGGATCAGGGATCGGTTCTCCACGCCCGCTTGCCTCTGCGACCTTGCGGTTATAACCGGCAATATTCCGCACACCCACTGAAGCCATTAATTTATAACGACGTTCCATTTCAGCAACACACCAGCGTAAGGCATTTGATGCCTCTTTCATGTCGGTCACCACTGGCGCCAATAAATGAGGTATGCCCTCATAGACAGAAAGCTCAAGCATCTTTGGATCGATCATGATCAAGCGAATATCTTTGGGTGTGGACTTGTAAAGCAAGCTCAGGATCATTGCGTTCAATGCGACTGATTTACCAGAGCCCGTGGTGCCAGCTACCAACAAATGTGGCATCCTGCCCAGATCAGCAACAACCGGTTGACCACTGATATCCTTGCCCAGGCCAATCGTCATGCTTGATTTCATCGCATCGTATTCTTTTGATCTGAAGATATCGCTGAGTGCAACAAGTTCTCGATGTTCATTGGGTATTTCCAGACCTATGACAGATTTACCCGGAATCACATCTACCACGCGAACACTGACCACAGATAAAGAGCGCGCCATATCCTTGGCCAGATTGATGATCTGATTACCTTTGACACCGGGTGCAGGCTGTATTTCAAAACGTGTGATCACAGGCCCAGGTAAAACCTCTACGACCTGGGCTTCAATACCAAAGTCTTTTAATTTAAGTTCAACCTGCCGAGAAATGGCTTCCAGAGATTCGCGAGAGTACTGGCCTTTCGGCACGGGCGCGGCATCGAGTAGATCCAGTGGCGGTAATGCAGTATCGGCAGGCAGTTCGAATAAATTAACCTGTTTTTCTTTTTGTTCCCGGGCACTGACTTCAAACTCCGAAATACTCGGTTCGATCTTGACTGGTGCCCTGCCTTCAATCCTTTCTTTCTCAACTTCTAAAACTGCCTCTCTTTCACGTTTGGCCTGTTTGCCCAGTTCGTGATCCTGCCTGAGCTCGCGCAACCCTGAGAAAAAATCCAGCAACTTGAAAGTCCAGTAGCCCGTGGTATCCATCACCCACAGCCAGGAAAGATCCGTAAACAGTGTCACACCAATAAGTGCCATCGTCAGTAATATGAGCGTACTGCCTGTGTTCCCAAAGTTTGAATCGAACGTAGAACCAAGCGCTTCTCCAAGGATTCCGCCGGCACCTTTAATTTCCAGTGGCAAGCCATCGCCAACACGAAAATGTAGCCATGCCAGGCCACATGCCCCGATAATTGCCAAAATAAATCCCACAGAGCGAATTGCGTAGTGTCCATAATTCACAGGTTCTTCATTTTGTATTGATTTAAAGATTCGCCAGCCGCTATAGGCCAGAATAAATGGAAAGGTATAACCAAGATAACCAAACAGATATAACAGGATGTCGGCTACCCATGCGCCGACGATGCCAGTGTTATTCTGAATCACGTCTACAGAGGTTGAGTGTGACCAGGCCGGATCTCCCGGATAGAAGCTTGAAAGCGCTATAAACAAGAATAGTGATACAGCAGCGAGACAGATGACACTGACTTCTCTGAAGTTTTTCAGTATTTGGCTACTGAGGGGTCTTTCTGGAATTTGTTTACGTTTGGCCTGTGCCATTTAACCTTGCCATTTGATGATCTTAAACCTGATTAACTAGAAACTGCCCTATTATCATGTTTAATAAGAATTATTTCTATATTAAAAACGTGTTTTTCTGTATTAAAAAGCCTGCATTGAGCATTTTGCCAGTCGTTATGGATTAACGTAACATAACGCCCTTTTATCCGCCCTGTAATTTCCCATTTCGGAGTGAAAAATGAGTGAAAACAAACATTGCCGTCTACTGATTCTGGGCTCAGGTCCCGCAGGTTACACGGCTTCTCTTTACGCTGCACGTGCCAACCTTTCCCCGGTATTAGTCACTGGCATAGAACAAGGTGGTCAGTTGATGACGACGACCGATGTCGATAACTGGCCTGGTGACGTTGAAGGCTTACAAGGGCCGGATTTGATGGGACGCATGCTTGAGCATGTTAAACGCTTTGATACAGAAATTATTTTTGATCAAATTCATACCGTAGATCTGAATCAGAAACCTTTTAAGCTGGAAGGTGATTCAGGGACTTATACCTGTGATGCATTAATTATTGCGACTGGTGCTTCAGCCAAATACCTTGGATTACCCTCAGAAGAAGCCTTCAAGGGCAAAGGGGTTTCTGCATGTGCGACCTGTGATGGATTTTTTTATCGTGGCCAGGAGGTTGCTGTGATTGGTGGGGGTAGTACAGCGGTAGAAGAAGCCCTGTATCTTTCAAATCTTGCTTCAAAGGTAACGGTTGTCCATCGTCGCGACCAATTTCGCTCTGAAAAGATCCTTGCAAATCGTCTGCAAGAAAGGGCTGAAAATGGAAATGTAATCATTGAATGGGATCATGAACTTGATGAGGTCCTGGGTGATGATTCAGGTGTCACTGGCATGCGTATCAAACATTCAAAAACAGGTGCAAGCAAAGACATAGACTTGAAAGGCGTTTTTATAGCCATAGGTCACCAGCCCAATACCTCGATCTTTGAAGGACAGCTGGATATGAATAATGGATACATCAGGGTTAAAAGTGGTCAGCAGGGTCAGGCCACGATGAGCAGTATTCCAGGTGTCTTTGCTGCCGGTGACGTAGCAGATCATGTTTATCGTCAGGCGATTACCTCAGCAGGTAGCGGTTGTATGGCTGCACTGGATGCAGAGGCTTATCTTGATAATTTAGCCGAATAATTAACACTGAAAACAGGAATTCGATAATGCACTCCATATTAATGACAAAAGCCGGTTCACCTGAAGTACTTGAATACCAGCAGATAGAAACACCGGAGATAAAATCAACAACCGAACTGCTTATTCGGATTCGAGCCGCTGGTGTGAATCCCATTGACACGAAATTACGACAGGGGCTTTATCCGATGGATAATCTACCTGCCGTACTGGGCTGTGATGGTAGTGGTATCGTTGAAGCTGTTGGCGCAGGAGTTAGTAAATTTAAACCTGGTGATGAAGTTTATTTCTTTCATGGTGGTATTGGGCCGATACAGGGCAACTATGCAGAATTCAGGACTATTGAAGAACGTTTCCTTGCACATAAACCTGAAAACCTGTCCTTTACTGAAGCCGCCGCCGCACCTCTGGCATTAATCACTGCCTGGGAAGCCTTGCATGACCGTGCACAGATCAAAGCTGGTCAAAGTGTATTCATCAATGCAGGTGCAGGTGGTGTGGGTCATCTGGCGATACAACTCGCCAAAATCGCAGGTGCCAATGTTTGTACCACAGCAAGTTCTGAAGAAAAAGCCGACTTTGTACGTTCACTCGGCGCTGACATGGTAATTAACTACAGGGAACAGGATTTTGTAGATGAGGTTATGGAATGGACCGACGGCAAAGGCGTTGATATTGTCATGGACAACGTTGGTGGCGAATGGATCGAGAAATCATTTTCTGCTGTGGCACACTACGGGCATTTCGTCACACTGCTGCTGCCAGACAAGGAAACTGACTGGACCGTTGCACGTCAACGTAATATCGCCATTCATCTTGAAATCATGTTGTCTCCCCTGCTGTTTGATCTGCAGGACGCACAGAAACATCAGACGTTTATTCTGGAACAATGTGCCAAGCATTTTGATAATGAAAAATTGAAGATTCATATCAGTAAATCCATGCCCCTGGCAGAAGCAGCCATAGCGCATGCTGCTATAGAAACTGGCACAACGACTGGCAAAATCGTATTAACCATGTGATCATCTTCACACATGCCCATATCGACTAAAGTATTCAAGAAGCTGATCCGTCGTATGCTACATTCAATCATTTTTATACTTGTTTCAGTCTGGGTGCTTCTTTCCCTGTTGTTGTATTTATTCCAGCCGAAGTTTGTTTATTTTCCTCTATCAGAAATAGATTACACCCCTGATATGGCAGGACTTGCCTATGAAGATATCTATTTTAAAACTGAAGATGATGTCGAATTGAATGCCTGGTTTATTCCTGTTGAAGGTGCAAGGAAAACACTGTTATTTTTTCATGGTAATGGTGGAAATATTTCTCACCGACTTGATAGCCTGAAAATTTTTCATGAACTGGGGCTTTCGGTCTTTATTATCGATTACCGCGGTTATGGACAAAGCCAGGGAACAACAAGTGAAAAAGGCACCTATCGAGATGCTGAAGCTGCATGGCGATATCTAACGGAATCACGCGGCATCTCAGATAAAGATATCATTATTTTCGGTCGATCAATGGGCGGTGGCGTTGCTACCTGGCTAAGCATTCAACACACACCCGATTTATTGATACTGGAATCCGCGTTTACATCGGTCGCGGATATGGCGAAGCACTACTACCCTTATTTACCAGCACATTTACTTACCCGGATTAAATATGCATCTATCGACAGGATAGAGGACATTCAATGCCCTATTTTATTTTCACATAGTCAGACTGATGAAATTGTTCCTTTTGAACTTGGTGTTCAACTATTTGAACAGGCACGGGAACCAAAAATGTTTATGCAATTAAAGGGCGGGCATAATGATGGGTTTATTGTCACTGGTCGTTCATATGTTAATGGTATTAAAGAGTTCCTGGATACTTATGGTGACACTTACGGCGAGACCTATCATTGACATTACTTAATCGTATTGAAGAAACGGGGAATCGCCTTCCTGATCCTGCAACCCTGTTTGTCATCGGTACGGGCATCATCATGATATTGTCATGGTTGGCTACAACCATGTCATGGGAAGTGCATAGTGAATTGACCGGAACACTTATCACACAAAACCTGCTTTCATCAGAAGGGATCTGGTGGCTGTTAAGTAATATGGTTAGTAATTTTATTAAATTTCCACCATTAGCTATCGTCCTGGTGGGGATGCTGGGCATTGGTCTGGCAGAAAGGTCCGGCTTCCTTCCTGCACTATTACGTCGTTCAATCCTGTTGGTGCCACAATCCTTGTTAACCCCTGCCACAATATTTCTGGGAATCATGTCATCAATGGCGCTGGATGCCGGGTATGTTGTGCTGCCGCCAATCGCTGCTGCACTTTATATTGCTGCGGGACGTTCGCCACTCGCCGGGATCGCAGCAGTCTTCGCAGGTATCTCGGCAGGTTTCAGTGCAAATTTATTAATCACTGCACTGGATCCATTACTTTCTGGCTTGACACAAACGGCCGCACAAATTCTGGTTGCTGATTATCAGGTGGCAGTAACTGCCAACTGGTGGTTTATGTTGGCATCAACAATCCTGCTGACCCTGGTCGGTTGGGCGGTGACTGCGTGGTTTGTCGAACCACGCGTAGGCATTGATCACGATCTTGTTTCTGATAAGAAACATCTGATAGATGCAGATGATAGTAATGAGAAAAAGGGATTAATTCGTGCAATCCTGGCAACAGGTGTCGCACTGATGATTACAGGTCTGTTAATTACTGTTCCAGGTGCACCTTTATATGGTGCAGGCTCCCATTTTTCCCGTTGGATTGAAGCAACGGTCCCCCTGTTATTTATATTGTTTTTTGTGCCTGGAATAGTCTTTGGTCTGTCTACAGGCAAGATTAAAAATGACAAAGATGTGGTGAAGATGCTGGGTGACACGATCGCACATCTGGGGCCCTATATCGTCATGGCATTTTTTGCCGCACAGTTTATTGAATGTTTCAAATACACAGGCCTTGGAAAAATGTTGGCTATTACCGGTGGTCAATGGCTGGTTGCCATGCAATTTGATGCCTCTATGTTGCTGACTGGTTTTATTTTAATGGCGATGTCGGCGAATTTGTTGATAGGTTCAGCTTCAGCAAAATACGCCTTCCTGGCACCGGTATTTGTCCCCATGCTGATGCAGGTTGGCTTTTCTCCAGAATTAACGCAGGTCGCATATCGCATAGGCGATTCTCTCACCAATGTAATCACACCTATGAATCCTTACATGATCATTGTCCTGGTGGAGTTACAAAGACATAGAAAAAATGCAGGTTTTGGCACCTTAATTGCCCTGATGCTGCCGTATACCGTAGTATTCAGCATTATCTGGATAGCCATGCTGCTGATCTGGATGAGCACTGGACTCCCGCTCGGTCCCGGTGGCGAGCTTCATATCAGTCTATAATCAGGTCAAGTACGAAGGAATATGCATAGGAAAAATTGTGCCAAGAAAGATATACCAGGAAAGATATATGCTAGAATCCGCGCTCGAAAATCGGGGCGCAACAACTAGCTCCATAATAAACAGTAAAAGTCAGGTTTTTATATAAATGTCGGATAAAACTATATACAAGGTTATTTTTCAGAATCAGGGCAACATCTACGAGATCTTTGCCCGTAGCGTTCATGAAGGTGAAATGTTTGGCTTCATTGTCGTTGAAGAAATTGTGTTTGGTGAGAGATCATCAGTGCTTGTCGATCCATCTGAAGAGAAGCTGAAATCCGAGTTTAATGACGTTTCACGAACCTATGTCCCGATGCATTCAATCATACGTATTGATGAGGTCAAAAAAGAAGGCGCTGCGAAAATAACAGAGTTACCGGAAACTGGCAGTAATGTGACCTCATTCCCGGTCTACACCTCGGGCAAAGACAACAATAAAACCTGATAGTCAATAATCCTACTGGTTTTATCCTCTAAGCGTTTCCACATGTACCTTGACCGCACGGGCAAGTCCATCCAGGTTATAGCCTCCTTCCAGGACTGAAACGATACGACCATCGCAATACTGTTCTGCCAGTTGCATGACCATCGTTGTGATTTGCCGGTAGCCTGCATCGGATATATCAAAACAACCCAGCAGATCATCCTGGCGGCTATCAAAACCTGCGGATATCAGTATTAAATCAGGTTTAAAGCGATGTGCGGCTGGTAACAATTTTTCTTTAAAAGCGGAAACTATATCTGTATCTGTGGAATTACAATCAAGATGAACATTGATATTCAGGCCTTTACCTGCGCCCTCACCGATGTTTGCGGGATTGCCAGTGCCAGGATAGGCATAATAATCATGGGTTGAGAAATATAGTACGCCGGGATCGGAATAAAAGAATGCTTCTGTGCCATTGCCATGATGGTAATCCCAATCAACGATCAATATTTTTTTAAAACCGTAGTTTTGCTGGGCGTAACGTGCTGCTATGGCGACACCATTATAAAAACAAAAGCCTTCCACCCGGCCTGTATTTCTCGCGTGATGTCCCGGTGGACGTGTTGCGCAAAACGCATTTTTTAATCTGCCACTACAAACCTCGTCCGTTGCAGCCAATATAGCGCCAACCACAGCTAACGCTACTTCATTTGATTGTTTGTGATTTAATTCAAGTGCATGGATATGTT
>JAIVVP010000033.1:0-10440 GCA_049189775.1 Gemmatimonadota bacterium
TACTGGAATCGTTGATATTTATACAGGCTCAGAGGCTGCAACGGTTGCCATTAATCCTGCCATTGTTGCCGACGATGATCAGGCCACTGATGAAAAAACCATTTTGCTTGATGCAGAAGAAAAACCTGAAGAGAAAGTTAAAAAGAAACCTCGTTCACTGTTAGGAAGGTTGATCAAGTGGGCAGCAATCCTGTTTGCTATCTTGTTGGTGTTGGCGATATTGTCGGATGATAAGAAACAGAAAAGCACTGTCGAACCTGTAGCCACAGATAATCAGGCTAGCGACCCACTTGAAGAACCCTTCGCAAGCGATGTGCCAGGCAATGTACCTGCGGAAACAGATAAAGGTATTTCTGATGTTGAATCAGAGTCACAGATCATAAATGATTTATTAGACGGTGCCAGGACAAACATCGGTGAGCTGAAACTAACCAGTCCCCTGGGCAATAATGCCTACGAAAAATATCAAACCGTATTAAATCTTGATCCTCAAAACCCGGAGGCCTTGAACGGTCTGGACAGAATTGTCGATGAGTATATTGGTTTGATGGACTTTGCGTTGGGCAAACATGATATTCCCAGGGCCAGAAATTATTTGCGAAAAGGGATGAATATTAATTCAGAACATTATGGTGTTGCAGATGCGGAGAGAAGACTCAATGCTGCAGTACATGCTAAAGATGCCAAGTTAAGGGAAAATAAGTTAAGGGAGGAAAAGCTAAGAGAACAGGGGGCAAGGGAACAGAAGTTAATAAAACAGGAAGAACTACGGCAACAGGAACAAGTAAAACAGGAACAACAATCATTAATAACAAGTAAAGACAGGCAAAAGCTTGAAGATCTTAAACGAAAGCTAAGGGCAAATCCAAAAGATAAAAGAGCAAGGAAAGAATTAAAGAAGATCGCTGACAGATACCAGAATAAAATTAAAATGGCCCTGGAGGACAGGGATTTTGATCTTGCTGAAGATTATGTGCTTGAAATCCTGCAGATAACACCTGTGAGAAGTAAGGGATATAAAGATCTGACAGAAACACTGGGCAAGATCAGAGCCATGAAGTATGAAGTCAATAAACAATAATATTTATCAGGTAAATTCATGACAGAAGAAATAAGTAGTTCAAATCTCATTGAATTGATTTCTGGTCGGCGCACGATACATAAATTCAAGGAAGGCCTGTGTCCCCGGGGAAAACTCATGGATGCGATCGAACTTGCCAGATGGGCGCCCAATCATCATCTAACTGAGCCATGGCATTTCTATTTGCTGGGTGATGAAACAGTGAATGCAGTGATCGAACTCAATTCGGAAATCGTCAGGGCTTCAAAAGGAGATGAGGCGGCAACAGCAAAAGAGAGGCGCTGGCGGAAGATGCCTGGCTGGTTTGTAATGACCTGCTGCAGATCAGATGATCCCATAAAAAACCAGGAAGACTATGCTGCCTGTTGCTGTGCGGTACAAAATCTGATGCTAACACTATGGAATGAAGACGTGGGTGTGAAGTGGTCAACGGGTGATGTCATCCGTGATAAACGTTTTTATGATCTGTTATGGATTGATCAAGAACTGGAAACCGTTGTTGGTTTGTTCTGGTATGGTTATGCCGAAGAGGTTCCAAAGATGACGCGTAAGCCTTGCTTGCAAATCACCACGGAACTACCCTAAACAACAACTGTTTCAAAATTACCAATCTACGAAACTTAACTGTCGAATCATTATGCTAACTGCCTTAAGTACAATCTCAAAAGCATTCCTTGATATCTGCCTGCTACGAAAAGGCCCACAAGACCTGCCCAAATCTACTGAGTTGCTGGTTTTAAGTTTGTTTATGTATACGCTCATTGATGTGTTGCTTACTGTGCAATCAAGACCATTCGAATATGCCTTGATGGTGAGTTTTGTTGATGTGGGCTTTTTACTGCTGGTAACATTTTTAATTCTTAAACAACACAAACACCTTGAGCGATGGCATCAAACCATGACAGCCTTGTTCGGGACTGGCGTAATCCTGGGTATTTTTATATTTCCGTTGGTCTTTGGTGGGTTTCAGAACCAGTATGAAGCCTGGTTACAGCAGATCATTGTATTATTGTTTCTGATCATGGTTATCTGGAACGTAGCTGTTCTGGCCCATATCGTGCGACACGCAATTTCGACTTCAATAGGTATTGCTATAATGATCGCAATTCTTTATATCTGGATGAGCTCATTATTAATTACCATGTTGTTTCCGGAAATAAGCGCCAAATGAGAATACATATCCTGGGTATTTGCGGCACCTTCATGGGGGGCATTGCCTTACTCGCAAAAGCCCTGGGCCATGAGGTCAGTGGATCGGATGCCAATGTCTATCCACCTATGAGTACCCAGTTAGAAGAGCAGGGTATCGAGTTGATGAATGGCTACGATCCTGATCATCTTCAACCAGCACCTGATCTTGTCATTATTGGTAATACCATGAGTCGTGGTAATCCTGTGGTGGAGTATATCCTCAACAACAAATTACCCTATATATCCGGGCCACAATGGTTAAGTGAGCACATACTTCAATCAAGACATGTGTTGGCAGTATCAGGAACACATGGCAAAACCACCACGACCGGGATGTTGTGCTGGATACTTGAATCTGCAGGGCTGAATCCAGGCTTTCTTGTCGGCGGCGTGCCTCAGAATTTTGGCATATCTGCCAGACTGGGGAACCAGGGTGACAAGGCGTATTTTGTTATCGAGGCAGATGAATATGACACCGCATTCTTTGATAAGCGTTCCAAGTTTATCCATTATCACCCAGATACCTTGATCATAAACAATATCGAGTATGATCATGCCGATATATTCTCCGATATTGCAGCTATCAGACGTGAATTCCATCATATGGTCAGGATCGTCCCCGAAAATGGGCTAATAATTGCCAAGCAGGGGGATGCGGAGGTTTCCAGGGTGCTTGAGATGGGGTGCTGGACACCTGTAGAGCATTTTGGTGAGCAGGGTGGTGACCAAAATGATGATGTGAAATCGGAATGGAGTGTAGATGCATTGTCCGATGACTTTAGTCAATTTAATGTGCTTTTTAACTCCGAAATCGTGGGCAAAGTAAGCTGGGAATTGATTGGGCAATTCAATGCAGAAAATGCCCTTGCTGCCATTGCAGCTGCGAACCATGTCGGCGTTGATCCAGCCAGGGCTTGTGAAGCATTACAATCCTTGAAGAATGTTAAACGGCGTCTGGAGTGTCTGGCAGAAGTGAATCAAGTGACTGTCTATGATGATTTCGCGCATCATCCAACAGCAATAAGTGCAACCTTGAAGGCCTTGCGGCAGAAGGTCAAAGGCCAACGCATTATCGCCATCATGGAACCTCGTTCAAATACCATGAAACAGGGTGTTCATCAGGAAACACTTGCAGATGCATTTATTGAGGCGGATCACACTTTTCTATTTGCAGCGGATAATCTGGACTGGGACTTGTCTAAAGCAGTATCCTCTTTGGGTAAAAAGGTGAAGGTCATGGATAACATCGAAAATATTGTCAACTCAGCCGCCAGTCTTGCAGAAGCAGGTGACCATATCCTGATTATGAGTAATGGTGATTTCTCAGGTCTACATCAAAAGTTAATCGAGAAATTATCATCATGATGACCATCCCTTTATTTCCACTAAACACCGTTCTGTTTCCGGGGGGACAGTTGCCGCTGAAAATATTTGAGGCACGCTATCTGGATATGATCAGTGAATGTCTACGTAGCGGGCAGCAGTTTGGCGTGTGTCTTATCAGTTCTGGAAATGAAGTCGGTGGCTCTGCTGAATGTTATGAAATCGGCACGCTGGCAAAGATCATAGATTGGGACAAGCGAGATGATGGTTTACTGGAAATAGTTGTCGAGGGTCAACAAAGATTTCGCTTGTTGGAAAAAAGAGAACGACCAAACCAGCTTGCGGAAGGTGATGTGCAATTAATTGATGACGAAGACGATTGCGAAGAGTTGCCTGTTGAGTATCAATTGTTATCTGACTTATTGCGTCAGATTGCCGAGAAGTTTGAATTATCATATCGAAAAGAACATGAGAAATATGAAAATGCCGTCTGGGTTGGTTATCGTTTATCCGAAGTCCTGCCCCTGGAATCTGAAGAGAGACAGGAGCTACTGGAAATCGATGATGTGATGAATCGATTACAACACATTCAGGATGCCATCGAGGATGTCACGGCTGAAGAAGAAACCCCGGATAGTTAATTTTACTTACTCCAGCCCATCTTAATACCTTAATGCATTATGCAGTGTTGGGTGATTAGCTCAGTTGGTTAGAGCGCTGTCTTCACATGGCAGAAGTCGCTGGTTCGAATCCAGCATCGCCCACCAATTAAAGAAGGTCCATACCGGAGACATAAGTAACAGTTTCGGCATAAAAGCTTGTCAACTGGTTGGCGCGATACACGCACTGAAATACGGCGTGATTACTTTCTCTATATAAGTAAAACCTTTGCTCCCCTAACCGTATTGTATTTCAGTTCCAGCAGTGCCTTGTTTGCTTCCTCCAGTTTGTAGCATGTGACTTCAGATTTGATTGGAATGGCTGCAGCAATTGGTAGAAATTCATTAATGTCCTGATGGGTGATATTGGCAACGCTCTTGATTTCCTTCTCCATCCACAGGTGCTCGTGATAGCTGAGATTGAGCAGATAGTCCTTGTCGGTGTCCTCTTTGCGAATGGCATTGACCACCAAACGTCCTGCGGGTCGCAGGTTCATAAGTGCTTCGACCAGCGGTTTCCAGGCCGGGGTGGTATCGATGATGGCATCAAGGGCTTCAGGTGATCGTTGAGTTGTATCTCCTGCCCATACAGCACCCTGTTCAAGGGCAAAATCTCTTGTTGCCTGATCCCTGGCGAAGACATACACCTCGCTGTTTGGGTACATGTATTGTGCCAGTTGCAACACAAGATGTGCCGAACCTCCAAATCCGGTCAGACCCAGTAAATCACCATCCCTTATGTTTGCCAATTTTAATGCGCGATAGCCAATGGCACCGGCACACAATAATGGTGCCGCCTGTACATCGGAAAATGTGTCAGGAATAAGATATGCGTAGCCTTCTGATACCGTCATGTATTCGGCGTAACCACCGTCGCTATCCCTGCCTGTGGCACGAAAATCAGCACTGAGATTTTCATCCACTCCACCGGTTGATTGGTGGATCCAGCCAACACCGATACGATCACCTTTCCTGAATCTGGACACTCTCTTTCCCAGCGCCTCTATCTCTCCAACAACCTCATGTCCCAAAACTATGGGAAATTTTGCTGGCATTGTCCTGCCTTCGATCTCATCCAGTTCGGTATGACATACACCGCACGCACTGACCCTGATCAGCACCTCATTCTGATCGGGGTCAGGAATCGGCAGATCTACCAGTTGTAATGGCTTATCGACCTCAGCAAGGGAGACGATTTTAGGTAATATCATTGCTCGCATGGGACACCAGCGAACTCAATGTGGTCAAGTCTTTGATTTATGATTCTTGATAATTCCGCTTACTGTAGAGTAGTGCAATTTAAAATATTCTCCCAGTTCTTTCAAGCGATAATCACCACTCGCATAAATCATAGATCTGACGCTGTTTGTTCTTGTATGCTACTTATGTTTATTTAGTTTCTTCTATTAAATAAATCTGCCACTTTTTTTATGTTTTTATTTCAATGGATACGGTCTTATTTTATTTTTTTGGATCATAAATCAAAGACCCGACCCCATTCCTTCTATCCGGTAGACAGGTATTCAATTAAGAGTAAAAGAGTCAGGCCTCATTTAATGAGGCCTGGCCCTTTTAGCTTTGTTTATTACATAAACAGATTGTCTTCAGCACACATTTTTTTGTATGAAAGACCAATGTCGGCAGATGAAGATTTAACATCAAAGCCATCAACCCATAATCCTAGATTTATGAATGGATCGACAATGTATTGCTTGTTTATATCATCTATATCAACATCTTTGTGGTTGTTGATTAATTCATAGAATCGATCAGGGTTGTCAGCACGCAGTGTTACCAATTCACTCACAATGGAACCAGAGAGTGAACACATGGTATCTACTCGATTATTTGCAGTGATATCTGCAACTGAGTGAACAGCAAATGCTGTTAGTGGACTGGCACATAGTGCCGTGATTAATGCGATTTTCCTTAATTTCATGTAATTATCTCCTATTAAGTAGTTAAGAAATTTTGCAATGCAATAAACATAGGGACGATGAGCCCAAATAACAACTGTGTATTAGTTAATAGACTCATTCCAGATAGGAAATAATAGAAGTTTAAAAATCAACAGGGGCGTATCGATAAATTAGATGATAGGCTTATCCTAATCAATGAATGCAGTATCCGGTTCTTCGATCACAGGGTTTTCCAGTACCCCAATCTTTTCGATTTCAATACGGACGACATCTCCGGCCTTCATGTAGCCGCGAGGTTTCATCTTCACACCGACGCCACTACTGGTTCCTGTGGCAATGATGTCACCGGGTTCAAGAGTCATCACGGTAGACAGGTATTCAATCAGGTAATCGCAGTCGAATATCAAATGTTTTGTGTTTGAAGATTGACGTAATTCTTCATTGACCCAGGTTTTGATATCAAGACTATGCGGATCGGTTATTTCGTCTGGTGTTACTATCCACGGGCCAATGGGTCCATGTGTATCAAACGATTTTCCCAGCGTCCAGGTATGTGATCTGGCCTGCCAGTCACGAACAGTGACGTCGTTACAAATGGTATATCCGGCAACGACTTCCCGCGCACGTTCCCTGGGGACATGCCGACAGCGTTTACCAATGACCAGGCCTAACTCACCTTCATAATCGAGTTTATCTGAAATACGTGGCTTATGAATGGCCTGACCAGGGCCAATGACACAGGTAGATTGTTTATTGAATAGAGTTGGATATTCAGGTCGTTCCATACCGGTTTCTTCAATGTGGTCGGCGTAATTTAATGCAACACCAAAAAACTTGGGAGGTCTGGGTATTGGCGCTTCAAGGTTTATATCTTCCAGTGCAATACGATGGTCTCCTGAAGATATTCTATGTTCAAACTGTTGCCTGACTGCGTCACCGGCTGTAAAAAAATCGATCAGATTATCAGGTCCGTCATCATCGACCGGGATGACGTATTCATCTTCAACGGCACCTATTTGTTTTTTATTATTGTGTGTAAATGCGATGAGTTTCATTTTGGCAGCATCCGTTTTAGCTTATGTGAGAATTGAAATTATTGTGTCCATTCATCCCAGTAGGGGACAGGTTGTAAAATTTCATAAAGATAATCAACAAAGGTCCTTACCTTCGCAGATAGATGCTTGCGGTGAAGGTACAGGGCATTGATCGGTGATTCTGGAGGCTCATAGCCTTCCAGCACGACTTGCAATCTTCCCGCCTTGATGTCCAGTCCGGTCATATAGGTTGGCAATTGTATCAAGCCACTATCCTGCATGGCGGCAACGCGCAGGGCATCGCCAATATTTGATCTGATATCTCCGGAAACACGGACGTTGAATTGTTTTTGATCTTTCTGAAATGACCACTCATTTACAGGTGTGCGTGGAGTATAGATGAGACATTTATGATCAGTTAAATCTTCTGGTGTTTTGGGAATACCATATTTATTAAAGTATCCAGGTGAGCCACAAACAACCATGTGTGCACTGGCGAGTCGCCTTGCAATCAAACTGGAGTCATCCAGGTGACCTACATGAATGGCGAGGTCAATACCATCTTCAACCAGATCAGGTAATCGTTCTGAAAGTACCATCTCTATATGCACGTCAGGATAGATCTGCTTGTAGCCACCGATAGCCCTGGCCAAATGAAATGCGCCAAAGGATGTAGGTGCAGTGAGTTTCAATGTCCCGCGAGGCTCTGAGCTCAATGTTGAAACAGCAAGCTCTGTTTCCTCGATATCAGACAGAATATTCTTGACCCGTTCCAGGTAGGCGGCGCCTGATTCGGTCAAACTGATCCGTCGGGTGGTTCGATTCAGTAACAGGACGTCTAAAGAATTTTCCAGGCTGGCAATATGTTTGGAGACCATTGCCTTGGAAAGCCCCATATTTTCAGCCGCTGCTGAAAAGCTGTTGAGTTTGGCGACCTTTTCGAAAACCTTCATGCTGATTAGCTTGTCCATGTACCAGCCCTCTTATTGTTTCAATATACGAAACTATATATTAATTATATAGGTATTGTAAACAATTAATTGATAATTATAATCTAGCCCACTACTTGGATATTGACCTGGGTTGCAGAAGTGAAGCGGGACAAATCAGAGTAGATAATATTTTCCCCTAATCAGTATATCTATATTTTGACCTTCTCGGATATAACTGATTCCCTAAGCGCACAAGGATGTGTGCTTTTTTTTTGCCTGTTGCTTCTACTTTTTAAAGCCTTCCCGGTAATTACCTTAGTAATAAAGTCTTCCTGACAATGACACAGGTTTTTCCTGCGCATGATGATCAATGATATTTGTGTTGTCCTGGGGAGGTGCGTGGGCGTGTTAGTTAGATGATGGACATCCAATTATCAGGTGGTGAACCTCACCACCTGATAATCAGTGAATTAAATCATTCGGGCCCTGACCTTCTCGGAGTCAATTATTTCCTAAGCGCACAAGGATATGTGCTTTAATCTTTTTATTATTGTTTACCGCTTTTATTATTGTTGTTACTGACTGCGCGGCTAAGTATACCGACCAAAACAGTTTTGTACATGCCTGGTTATTTATATATGAGTATGGATCCTGATATTTTGATCTAAATCACATAATTATGAATATAAATTCAAGTTTATCAGTGGATTCGTAAGCTGATAGAATGAGCAGATAATGTTAAGTACCTGCCTGAAACCGGACAATTTACCTTTGACCATAATGGGTCTCTGTCCACTATTGATTGTCGCGACTTCTACATGCAATGCCCTTGTCATGGGCAGTATTTTTTTGACAGTGCTACTACTGAGTGGCCTGATTTTAATGGCGATCAGGCATTTGATTCCCCAGGTGATGCGATTATCTATTATTCTCCTGGTTACGGCCTGTATTGCCACCCTGGTTGATCTGTTAATAAGTGCCTTCTATTACGAATGGCACCTGACACTGGGTATCTATATTCCATTATTAGCCATGAACTGTTTGATCCTGGTCAATGCTGAAGAAAATGCACTGCAATATGGTTTGAAGGATGTAATTGCCCAGACCCTGATGTCAGGCTTGAGTATTGTCGGGATATTATTTCTGGTCGGTCTGATCCGCGATGTTATGTCCGGGTTAATCTTTAGTGACAATGGATTCATTCTGTTTGAAATGGCCCCAGGTGCCTTTCTGGCACTCGGACTAATCATAGCTCTGCTTAATTATCTAGATATGAGTAAGGCAAAGGTAAGTGACTAGTTCTTGTATATCTTAGGTATAGACTGGTAAACAAGCCTCAACTTATATATTCACCTTGAATAAAAACAAACGCTCAGAAATATTTCAGAAGTTAAAGGCTCAAAATCCAGAGCCTGCTACCGAACTGAATTATTCAAGTCCATTCGAATTGCTCATCGCCGTAGTATTATCTGCACAGGCAACGGATGTAGGTGTGAATAAGGCGACAAAGAAATTATATGCTGTTGCGAATACACCGGAAGCAATTTACGCCCTGGGGCTAGACGGACTCAAGACATACATACGGACAATAGGTTTGTATAACACCAAGGCCAAAAATATTATCAAGACCTGTGAATTGTTGATCGAAGAACACGCGAGTCAGGTGCCTGAAGACAGGAGTTCGCTGGAAAAATTGCCCGGTGTTGGTAGAAAAACTGCCAATGTAATTCTGAATACGGCATTCGGGCAGCCGACTATTGCTGTAGATACGCATATATTCAGGGTTTCGAATCGAACCGGAATCGCACCTGGCAAAGATGTCCGTGTGGTTGAAGATAAATTAATAAAATTTGTGCCCGATGAATATAAACTGGATGCACATCATTGGTTGATTTTGCATGGGCGATATACCTGTGTTGCACGTAAACCAAGGTGTGGGAGTTGTGTCATCTATGACTTGTGTGAGTTTAAACAAAAAACGTGTTGAAACTATCTGTTAGAGGAAAACTGCTTTGATTCAGGATCGTGATTCCGGGAGAACGTTTTTTCTGGAGGTGTGGGGGAAACACAAAAATAAGTTGCCATTGGAAGCGCTTGAGCAAATGGTGCTAGATGTGATCCTGCAACATCCTGAATATCATGTGATCCTTGAGAAAGATGAGAAGGAAATTTCCGCAATGGAATTTACGCCAGAAATGGGTATGACGAATCCGTTTCTGCATATGGGCATGCACATTGCTATTCTGGAGCAGATTGGTGCAAATAGACCCTCAGGTATTACAGTGCTATATCAACAATTAT
>JAIVVP010000034.1:0-10280 GCA_049189775.1 Gemmatimonadota bacterium
GAATGCGCGCACTGGAAACAGGTCGTTATATGCTGCGCTCAACCAATACCGGTGTCAGTGCCATCATAAATGAAAAAGGGGATATCACCGCAAGCTCACCACAGTTCATTCCTCATGTGACGAGTGATAGGGTCAAAACCTTCGAGGGACTGACACCCTATGCAAGGTTCGGAAATTGGCCAGTAATTGTTGCTGCTTTTTTAGTGTTGTTGATTTCTTTTTTTAGACTCAGGAAATTATCTGAAGCTGACATCTAGATAACGATCTCTCTTGAGGCCCTGACCTCTTCCAGCCTTTCTTTTAATTCCGGGTTACTCTCGGCAATCTTCATAATATCTGCGCGGCTTAATTTCAATAATGCTGTCTGTTCCTTGATCTTTACTGTCGCAGTACGTACCTGATCACCTAACAAGGCCATTTCACCAAAAAATTCACCTTCCTTGAGTTCTGCGATCAGTTCGCCAGCCTTATAAACCGAAACTACACCATGAATAATGATAAACATGGAGTCTCCACTCTCACCTTCTGTCATGACAGTATCACCAGGTTTGAACCCAACCGACATGGTTTTCTCAACAATCAGCTCTAACACCTCACTTGAGAGTCCACGCAGCAGGGGAACCAGGCCAACCAGATCTGTTTGTGCCTCCCTTTCTTCTTTAATATCAGTCAGTCTATGTTTTAATTCAGATCCTTCTCCAGCGAGTTGCATGACATCTCGCCTTGTTAATCGTAGCAAGGTTGATGGGTGTTTCGCCTTGACCGTTGCCGTTCTTACTTGATCTCCTAATAAAGCCATTTCACCAAAAAAATCACCATCACTTAAGACAGCAACCTCTTTATCGCCCTTAAATACAGAAACAATACCATGGGTAATTATATAGAGTGCATCACCGCGTTCACCTTCTCCGATGACAATATCGCCCGCTAAAAATGTTACCGACTTTGCATGCTCTGAAAGTTGCTCAAGTACTTCTGTCGGCAAACCATTTAATAGAGGAACCGTACCGATTAATTCACTGGCATCAAGCCTGGGTGCCGCATCGCTGACAGGCGGGAGTTTTGAAATTGCTTCATGAACCATTTTTTCTATTCGAACCAGTGCCTTTGCACCGATCTCACCATCATGGTGATCTTCTTCTGCATGCAGGCGTGCTGCAGTAAGTGCGACCTGTGTGAATAAATTGGTTTCAAACCTCACATAAAATTCCGGGAAATCCTCAGCAATCTCCTGTAAGCGAGAACGACGCCTTTGCAGACGGTCACGATATTTTTCAGCAACCTGATCCCTTTCCTCTTCATCAACTTCCAGATGTGTATCAAGCATCTCAAGAACCGAGGTACAAATTAACACCCCGGCAATATCACGCTGCATCCTTTGCGATAAACGTGTATTTTGATAGCGGGACAATAACCATGCCGCCCAGTCATGTTCTCTTATACCTCTTAACAAGGCGTTTTCCATCCTCATAAAAATACCGGTTTTACTGGCAATATCAGATGATGTGCCCGGAGCCTCATTGGCAGAAATCTTTTCCCTGTCGCGCTGAATATTATTTCTGATATCCAGATAGGTGTAATGCTGTATCAGATTTATCTCATGTAATTTCTTTAACTCATCAAACTCTGTTCTTAATGCACTAAAGCGCAAATGTTTTAATCCCTGCTCTTTTTGAATGTCAGGAATATCAGAGGTAAATACTTCATCTGTGTTTTTATGAATAAGTTGCTCGGTACTTCGTGAAACAATTCCGGCCTTGTAGAACCTGCTGATGAATGCAGATGATTCTTCTCCCGCATGCATCATTCCCTGTTTCAGTTCAGCCAGTTCGTCATCTGTTAATTTATCTATTCCCAGTTTTTGTATCAGCGGTTTGATCGTCGGAGCATTCACCAGTAATGAAAACATCACGACACCCAGGGTTAAATCAAGCAACAAATCCCGACCTGGAAGATCCTCAGGAACCGACAAAACAATCGCGATTGCCAGGCCACCCTTAAGACCACCCCACCACATGATGTGTCGTTCACCAAGACTGACATGAGGCAGGGAAAACCATTTAATGGTTGCGGGAACCAGGGTGTATATCGTTGTGGCGCGCGAGAGTAATACCAGTAATATGGCAATAGCTATCACATCTATTCGGTTATAAAGACTCACTATATCAACTGATAACCCAACAAGTAAAAATAACAGGGAATTACTGATCAGTGCGATGACTTCCCACGTTTCCTTGACGGTATGAATTGCAGTCTGTGAAATGCGGGGGACCCACAACATGCCCATGGTTATGGCTGAAGCAACAACGGCCATTACACCTGAAAGATGCAATGTATGTTCAGCTATAGCGAAACATGCGTAAGCAACAACGATCGTCATGATCATGAATGCACTTACGCTTGTAAAAAGTTTGTGCAAGAATTCACTAAGTACAAACCCGATAACAGCACCTACCAAAGCGCCGCCAAGAAAGACTTCAAAAAAGTCCAGTACCGCACCACCGGCATCTGCCCAGGTAAATGCAGCGCCACTTAATGCAAATAGAAGAATAATCTTGAATACAACAATAGCGGTTGCATCATTTAACAATGACTCGCCTTCAACAAGAATCGTCAGCCTTTCAGGTGCCCCCAGTTCTTTAAATAAAGAGATAACGGCAACAGGATCGGTTGCAGAAATTAATGCACCGAATAACAGCGCCAATACCAGGTCTATTTTCAGGAAAAACCACAGGCCGACAGCGATGAAAGCTGTGGAAATGAGTAATGCAGGGACAGCCAATACCAGGACAGGTAACAAATCCTTAACCAATTGTCTGGCATTCAGGTTAAATGCAGATTCAAATATCAGGGCAGGCAAAAACAGGAATAAAACAATATCCGGGGTCAGTTGAAAATTAAGTAACACATGCATCGACGCATTACTTCTTGCAAAAGAACCCAGAATAATCCCAAGGATCACAAGAATAACAGTATAGGGGATGGGTAAATTACGACAAACACCAGCTGCCAGCATGGCAATCGTCAACAAACCCATAATAATCAGGATGGCTTCTGATAAAGGCATTCTGAGTGTTCTCCCCGACCTTTTTAAAGCTTAATTTGAGTTTACATCAATACTTATTTTTCTTCAGGTAATGATTTATCCACTGAGTAATGATGCAAAATCAACACTAGTAGTAGTCCAGCGATTATCATCAATATGGACATGCCCACATCCGCATTAAGCTGCTGGGGTATATAGGGATTCGAGTCTAGTAGTCTTTCTTTGCCTCTTATAATTTCGTAAATCCGTTCCTGAAATGGCCATATCACCCACAAGGATGCAACAAGCAATCCTATGATGGTTGAGAGTGTTTCCTGATACCAGGTTTTTAATAACCAGGACAGGGCACGGCTGAATAAGGCAAGACCCACAATCATCCCGATGGCAAAGGGAAGAATGACAGCAAAATTGAATTGCCCAATTGCATTGAAAATATAGGCATATTTTTTCAGCATTAATAATATAAAAGAACCGGAAATACCCGGCAAAATCATGGCACTGATAGCGATTGCACCACTTAAGAATATAAACCAACTGGCATTCGGCGTTTCCATAGGCACCATATTAAAAATCAGATGTCCGATGGCGATACCTGCGATAACAAACCGAAATTCCTTGAATGTCCAACTGTCTGTTTCCTTCATCAGGACCAGAACCGATCCAAGTATTAAACCAAAAAATAATCCGTAGATTATTTCGGGATGCGTATGGATCAGAACGGGCAATGGAATAATGCGCGTAAAAAATAAAATTGCGGCGAGGATACCTGCTAAAAGAGGAATTAAAAACGTAAAGTGCGGTCGATACAATATAACATCAAGATCAAACTTTAAGATTCCCTTAATCCAGTCTGTATCAAAAGATTTTATTGCATTAATCAGGCGAGGATATATCCCGAATATCAATGCCATGGTGCCACCACTTACTCCGGGTACAACATCAGCGGCACCCATGCCAAAACCTTTAGCGATTATTTTAAGATGTGCTTTCAATGATTATTGCCGTGATCCTGCTTATAACCTTCAGGTATGATACTGCCCACTCAAATCATGCACCGCATCGATAAATACGGCGACGTTTTCAGGATCAATATGCTGGTGTATTCCATGACCCAGGTTGAATACATGCCCATTGCCATGACCATAGCTTTCAAGCACGGCTGCAACTTCCTGTCTGATCACTTCAGGTGAGGCGTACAAAACACAGGGGTCAAGGTTACCCTGTAATGCAACCTGATCACCCACCTCAGCACGAACATCACCTATATTTTTGGTCCAATCCACACCAATAGCATTACACCCTGTAGCTGCAATATCCCTGACCCAATCACCACCGCCTTTGGTAAACAGTGTGACGGGTATCACTTGTCCATCATGTTGACGATCAAGCTGACTCACAATCTTCTGCATATAATTTAAGGAAAATTGTTGATAGCTCGTTGGTGTTAAAATTCCACCCCAGGTATCAAAGATCATAACCGCCTGGGCACCCGCCGCGATCTGTGCATTCAGATACAAAATAACTGAATCTGCCAGGACATCTAACAGGTGATGCATGGATGCAGGATCGTCATACATCAAACCTTTCACTAAACCAAATTCTTTGGTTGGTCCGCCCTCAACCATATAAGTTGCCAGTGTCCAGGGACTACCGGCAAAACCAATCAATGGCACACTGCCATCCAGTTCTTTACGAATCAGTCTGACTGCATCCATCACATAGCCAAGATCGGATTCAGGGTCAGGGACTGATAAGGCCTTGATTTCACTCGCTGTCCTGACTGTCTTGTCAAACTGTGGCCCGATCTTCTCCACCAGGTTTAATCCCAGGCCCATGGCATCAGGAATGGTCAGAATATCTGAAAAAAGAATCGCGGCATCCAGTGGATAACGCTGTAGTGGTTGCAAGGTAACCTCACAAGCCAACTCTGGTGTTTTACATAAATTTAGAAAATCACCTGCGCGTTTCCGGGTTTCCCTGTACTCGGGTAGATAACGGCCTGCCTGTCGCATCATCCACACGGGCGTGATATCAACAGATTGACGCAACAATGCCCGGATAAACCGGTCGTTTTTTAATTCAGAAGCCATGCAAGGTATAAGAGATTGATTTAATTAGGAAATGATACATTAAATGAGGCCTTGATTCATCATTGAAATAAATTAAAGACACAAGTGACTACATAGCCATACACTAGCCAGAAATGACTGAATCATTTAAATCGCGGGTGACCCGCATCCTGTTTAATTATGTCCCCATGTTCTGGTCGACAGGTGCCAAAATAACTTACCTTGCTGATGACTATAAAGAAATGCATCTCAAATTACCGTTGAACTGCCGCACCCGGAATTATGTTGGCACTATTTTCGGGGGTAGTATGTTCTCGTCAACCGATGTCCTGTATTTTTTGCTGGTGCGCAAAAATCTTGGCGAAGCTTATATTGTCTGGGACAAGGCTTCATGTATCCGTTTCAAAAAACCCGGTACAGGAACCCTGTATACCAGGGCAGTTATTTCTGATGATGAAATTGAAATAATTAAAACCGAATTACTAAATACTGACAAGATTGATCGCGTGTATTATCTGGACCTGGTTGATGAGTCAGGCGATATCTGCGCCAGTGTTGAAAAGACCATACATATTCAAAATAAATAATAATTAGAGACGGCACACGAACTGATGAAATTAAATACCCATGGTAAAAAAGAGCATCCTGTCATGGATGCAGTTGTCTCACCAAAAAACCTTTTAAATACATTAACGAAAAAAGAAGTCAACAGACTTCTAAACACCAGCCAGGGAGATTTACACGAAATTTTTCGTAAGTGTGCATTGGCAGTACTTAACTGTGGAAGTTATGTTGATGACAGTAAGGAACTACTTAATCGTTACCCATTATTTGATATTGAAGTCATCAAAGAAGAACGTGGCATCAAGCTTGCTCTCAAAAATGCCCCGGCAATTGCCTTTGTTGGCAACAAAATGATCAGAGGGATCAATGAGCATTTATTTGCTGTTCTACGTGACATTGTTTATGTCAGCAATGAAATCAATAATAACCCAAGATTTGACCTTGAATCTTCAGAAGGGATTACAGATGCAGTTTTCCATATTTTGAGAAATGCCCACATCCTGAGCAAGACAAGTGATCCGAACATGGTCGTCTGCTGGGGTGGGCATTCTATTACCCGTGAGGAATACGATTACACCAAGGAGGTTGGTTATCAAATAGGGCTGCGGGATCTGGATGTCTGCACAGGCTGTGGTCCAGGGGCAATGAAGGGACCCATGAAAGGTGCAACCATTGGACATGCCAAACAGCGAATTCTGGATGGACAATATCTTGGTATAACCGAACCGGGCATTATCGCTGCTGAATCGCCCAATCCAATCGTTAATAATCTTGTCATCATGCCGGATGTTGAAAAAAGACTTGAGGCATTCGCCCGCACCGCCCATGGTATTATTATTTTTCCAGGTGGCGTAGGCACAGCAGAGGAAATTTTATATATCCTGAGCATTCTGCTACATCCTGATAATGCATCAATGCCCTACCCAATCATATTAACTGGTCCTGAATGCTCAAAAGAATATTTTGAACAGATCAATCAGTTCATTGCAGATACCCTGGGCATTGAAGCACAAAAACGCTACAAAATTATTATTGATAATCCATCGCGTGTCGCCGACAGAATGCTTTCCGGAATCAAACAGGTACATAAATTCCGTCACAAACAGGATGATGCCAGTTACTTTAACTGGCTGCTCAAGATCAGCCAATCACTGCAAACCCCATTCAAGCCTACGCATGAAAATATGCGTAAACTTAAACTGGATACAAAACAAGAGCCGCATGTTCTCGCAGCAAATCTCAGGCGCGCTTTTTCAGGCATTGTTGCTGGTAATCTTAAAGAAGATGGAATCAGTGCGATTGAACAACATGGTAATTTTGAAATACAGGGTTCGAAAAAAATCATGGATTCGATTGATGCCTTGTTAACATCATTTGTCGAACAACACAGAATGAAATTGCCTGGCAGTAAATATGTCCCTTGTTATCAAATTTTAAAATAGTGTTAAACATTGACTCCTGCATTTCCAGCTAGTTTGGGTATATACTCGTTGTTATTAAGATTTAGAGGAAGCAAATGATGATAAAACCTGCGAGTGAATTTATTGCAGAGGCGCAAGCGCTCATCAACTGTGTTGATGTTGTCGCCGCCAAGGTCCTGTATGACGAATCTGAGGGTGCTCTTATAATTGATGTGCGCGAATCAGCCAATGCCGAAGCATCCCAGCTCATAGCATCGATTAACATTTCACGTGGTTTAATCGAAATGAAGGTTCCTAATCTTTGTCCCGAACCGGACACCTTGATTCTGACTCACTGCGCAGGCGGTGGCCGAGCCTCACTTGTTGCAGCAAGACTGCAGGAAATGGGTTACACAAACGTCTATGCTATCACTGCGAAATTTGAAGACATAAAAGCAGTGTTTGGATAAAAATTACTGCTGCATAGATCCCACGAAAATGACTCCTGCTTCCATGATAGAAAGGTTTCTAAAGAATGCTGATCAGCTGAGGTTTAGAAATCTTTTTTTTATGGTGATAGGTCTGTTCTTCGTTGATCTCCTGCTACCGGACTTCATCCCGTTTATAGACGAAATTATTCTTGGCCTGCTTGCTATCATTCTGGCCAACTGGAAAAAAGAAAGAAATCAGGACAAGGACGGAAAGGTGATTGAAGGCGAGATTATTGAAGGTGAAATCGTTAATGATGATGAAGATAAAATACACTGATATTTTATTTGCGAATCATGATCTGTCCAAAAATATTTGTAAAATCTTTTGTCCTGGCATTCATACTTATATCTGTTGCACATGCCGGTGACAGTGTTTCCGAAACCAGAGATGAAAAGCAATTCCCGCATAACATAGTTATTGAATATAATAACGAGCAGCTGGATCTGTTTATGACGGGTTTAACAATTCGCCGAAAATTTTTTCTCAAAATTTATTCCATGGCCCATTACATAGAGCATCTGCCGAATGTAGCAGGCTCCGATATTTCGGATGACAATATCTATAAAAGTATTTTACAAAATAACGGTATCAAGCAAATTTCAATGGTTTTCATGCGGAAATTATCGGCAGAACAGATACAAAATTCGCTGAGGTCAGGAATGCAATTAAATAGCAGCGAAGCTGACTACCTTAAAATTCTGCCCCAGGTTGAGGAATTCATGCAGGCAATCCATGCAAATGTTAAGAAAAATGATGAATTTGTTATCCGCTGGTATCCTGATGGCTCAGTTATTTCCATTTTTCAGGGGACACAGATCAGTTCGATCAAGAGTGTGAAATTTGCTGAAACCCTTTGGGCAATCTGGTTTGGTGATTTTTCTGTGGTTGACAGAAAGGCCCTGATCGAAGAATTGTTAACCAATTCCTGAATAAAACAGACAAATTTCGCAGTATTTCACTATAATGCCGCAGAAATGAACTTCCAGAAGAAGTTAATATCATAAGCTTTGCCCACATGATATGGCCAAATTATGGTCAAATTGTCATAAATTAAGCTCATAAAACATGCGAATTAATACCGAAAAAACATATAAATAATGAAGATAGTTAAAGGAGAACTTGAATTAGGACGATTTCTCGTGCCTTACCGGATATATGGTGAAGCAGAGAAAACGATTGTCTGTATCAGCGGCGCCAAACAGACCATGGCGGCCTGGCGTTCATTCGTCAGCCACTTTGTTGATGACTATTCAGTCGTCGTCTTCGACCTGCCAGGACAGGGAAGAGCGACCATATTATCTGGCCCCCCCGGTATTTCATTCGATGAGCAGGTTGATGTGTTACACAATATCGTCAACGAAACCAACCGCAATGGCACAGTGATCCTGGCGGCAGCTTCCTGGGGAACCATCATCGCTACTGCATTAGCCGCGCGCCACCCGGAATTAATCAACAAAATGATACTGGGTAGTTTTGGTGCCAAGCCCAGTAAAGCAGTCATTGATGTAATCCGGGCAGGGCGAAAATTGTTTAACAGCAACAAAATAGACGATCTTGCCCCGCTAATGATAGAAAAATTTGGTCAACATCTTCCTGAGACACAAAAGAAGCAGATGATCGAGCAATTCCGTGGCATGAGCCGGGAACAATTCCTCAGCTTCTATGAGCATTGTGAATTTGTCGAACAGGCATCGGATATCGGTGATTTTATTGATCTGGGTAACATCACCGCCTCGACACTTATCTTGAGCGGTGAGTTTGATGTTATTCTTGATCCGAGTGACACCGAGGAAGCTTCAGCAAGAATTCCTGATTGTGAATTTAAGATGATACCCGGTGCCGGACATTTTCTGCACTGGGAGCAAGCAGATATCCTGCATACCTACAGCGAGTTCCTTGCCAGATAACAAGCAAGCAGAATTTGCTCAGAACATTTCAGAATTACCATGCCTGAACTAGAACTATCTCCTGTCGATAAGGTTGCATTAATCGACAGGAAAGATTTCTCTGATTCATATTTCAAACCCCTCCGACCCCTGGTGATTCAGGATCTGGCCAGGTCCTGGCCGGCATTAAAGAAGTGGACACCGGATTTCTTCGAAGAGCAGCATGGTGGTAAACAGGTAAAGGTTTACAACGAAGGTTTTGTTGCGGCGGGCAAGAATTATATGTCCATGCTGAAGACTATTTCTCTGAAGGAATACATCAAGGAAGTGACAACAACAACACAGGACCTGCGTATGTTTTTGTATAACATCAAATCCGAGATACCGGAGCTGGTCGATGATATAGTTTTTCCATCTTTGGTAGATGGTCTGTCAAAACAATTCGTTTTTATGTTTTTTGGTTGCAAGGGATCAGTGACGCAGATGCACTTTGACATTGATATGTCACATGTTTTTCATACGTCTATCTATGGAAAAAAAACTATATATTTGTTTCCCTACGAGCAAGGGAAAAATCTACATAATTATCCTTTTACTTGCAGAAGTTATGTGGATGTTGAGCGTCCGGATTTTGAACGCTTTCCAGGACTGAAAGGTGTACAGGGTTTTAAGGTCGTACTTGAGGCGGGCGAAACATTGTATATCCCCAGTGGTTACTGGCATCATGTCGTATACGATGAAGCATGCTGTGCAATCTCGCTTCGCTGCACCAGTCAAACATGGCTGGGGAAACTACAAGGTTTTTATAACCTGGTCATCATGT
>JAIVVP010000035.1:0-10236 GCA_049189775.1 Gemmatimonadota bacterium
CCGGCAGTCTCTTCACCAATCTGGCAGGCAATAATTACCGGGCAGAAGACTATAGACACCAGTGCCGTTGGTCTACAGATGATGATGGAGAGAGTGCGTCTTTCAGTAGAACGTAATCCTTCCGAGACTTCTCAAAAAGCTGGCATCAACATACTGCATCAGTTCTTTACAAAACATCAAAGTCGTTTGCAATCCGAAGTTCAACAACTTGGTGGTACGGCAGCAAGTGCTTCAATAACGCAAACCGTCTCCGTTCCTGCTGATACACATCCGAGCTGGCAACGGTTGATAAACGGGGAACTGGAAATAAAAACAGACGTGGTTGCACTGAAAATGATGCTCGAGCGTGTTCGTATGTCAATTGAGAATAATCCATCTGACGCATCACGCATTGCCGGCGCAAAAATTCTTAGACAGTATTTTCTTAAACATCAAAGTAAACACCAGGCTGAGTTAGATCAGCTTTTGGCTGCATAGGAGATTAGAGTATGTCAACTTCCAACATTAACGCTAAATTAGCCTCGGTCGCAGAGGTTACTGCAGCCATTGAAGCTGGAAAGGTTTTGTGGCTGGCAGGAGATGAAGAGCTACTAAAATCATTACCAAAAGGACGATGGATTGGTGGCTCTATTCCCTACTTCATGGGTGCAGATGGCGGCGAAACAACACGTGAAAAAATATACGTTGCTGAGCTCGACCCCGCACTGGCCAAAAGAATCCAGATCAAGTTTTATAATACGTCGACTATTCAGAATATTGCCAAGGAAGCACCGGATGATGGCTTCACAATCCTGTTACTACCTGCATTAACACAAATGCATCTGGATTACGCACATAACGCACCTGAATATGAAGATATGTTTATCAAACCTATCGCCGGGTGGGTGACAGGCATACATCTGGATGATTTAGGCAGTGTAAGCCCAATGGTCATTAATGGTGGTACTGGAGAAGTTTCAACTGATAAGGCTGTTGTCATGCATGTGACCCTGGCTCCAGGAAAACTTGCAAATATTGGTATCGTCAACATTGCTACTCAGGGAGATGGCGATACATTTGAGTTTCCTGAAACTGGATTTTCAGTAGGCAACTGCCTGATAAATGGTGTTGAGGGAAACCTCGCTGATTACGTAACAGAAAATAACATAGATACCCGTTATCCACTGGTCGCAAACTATTCAGGTGCCATGATCAATGTCTCCTTCCAGGAAGTAAATGAGGCAGACAAAACGGTTTCTTTCTACGCGCCTCTGTTCAATGGTGTTGAATATAAACTGGCTGCACCGCACGATGATTATGTGAAGGATTTCCAGGCAGCGGTACCCTCCCTGAATAACGTAGCCTTTTCCTGTAACTGTGTGTTGAACTACCTGCATTCAGAACTGGAAGGTAAAAAGACAGGCGACTTAAGAGGCCCAATGACTTTTGGCGAGATCGCCTATCAACTTCTCAACCAGACGATGGTCTATTTGACTATCGAAGATGCCTAAGCAGTAATTAATGACTGGTTTTATACAAGATGATTTCTGACGCTCGCGTAACAATAGGTCTGATAGGAATGCCTCCCATTGAGGAGAAACGCTTACAGGTGGCTTTTGAGTTTTCGAAAGGACGTCACACTTCATATGTCGACAAGAATTTAGCCACGCCACCGGACATACTCATGGTCAATGCGGATGAGCCTAAATCACTCATAGAATGGCGTGCCTACCGAAATAAACTTGAAGAACGAAATATAACAAACCCACCATCCGTACTGGTTTCCAGGCAACGTGAATTCAAGACAGATCACTACCAGGTCAGGCGGCCCCTGATTGCCTCAAGAATTATCAGTGTCCTGGATCAGGTTGCCAATAAGGAACTGGAAGTCGACGATGAAGTAGCAATAGCAAATATTGAAAATAATGACGATTCAGAAACTGTATCCAAAGATGCCATCGGTGGTCTTGCGCTTGTAGTGGATGACAGCCTGCCTGTTCGTATACAGATGAATGCTGCACTTACATCATTCGCCTCTCGCGTTGATTTGGCCGAAACCGGAGAGGAAGCCCTTGATCTGGTGAATGAAAATAACTATGACATCATCTTCCTTGACATCATTTTACCTGGAATCGATGGTTATGAAGTGTGCAAGGCAATTAAAGAAGGCAGATGTAAAGATACACCAGTTATTATGTTAACGGGCAATTCGTCACCTGCAGATCGTATTAAAGGTAATTTATCTGGTTGTGATACTTACTTAATCAAACCGGTGGGCCAGGTAGTATTTCAGGAAATAATAAACCAGTACCTTAACGGGCCTACCTTGCCAAGTAGAAAAGCAAGTTAATAAGACAACAGATGTTGTGTTGTATATCATTACCAATCAATTATTAAAGAAATTAGAGTTATCACTGGAGGAAGTGTAGTTATGCCAATCAAGAAGGTTTTGATCGTTGACGATTCACCAACCGATTTGTCAAACCTTAAAAATATATTGAGCACCCTGGACTGTGAAATTATAACTGCAGGCGATGGTAAAGAAGCCATTGAAAAAGCCAAATCCGAAAAACCTGATATTATTTTTATGGACATCGTCATGGAACAAATGGATGGCTATGAAGCAGCTAGAACTATCACTAATGACAGTGCAACAAAGGCAATACCATTGATTTTTGTCAGTAGCAAGAGACAAAAGGCAGACCGTGTCTGGGCCAGGATGCAGGGTGCCAAGGATCTGGTCTCCAAACCCTACACCGCCGAACAGATCCTGGATCAAATAAAAAATTACAGTTAATCATATGATTAACATGACATGTCTTCCTGTGAATTCAAAACTAAAGTGATCTCCAGGTAATTGATGATGAGTGAATCTCATGATGTTCGACCAGACTGGATGAAACTGAATCCAGGGATTGATCACTTTGATCCCTTTGACGGCATAGGCAAGTTAGAAGAAGATGAGGTTAGACACCTTAGATACGGGATCAATATAGGCAATCAAAATTTACTTTTTGACAAGTCGATACTCTGTGAGGCGACTATCAACACGAACGTCTATCCTATCCCCAATATTCCACCATGGTTAAATGGAATGATAAACCTTCGTGGTAACCTGATCCCGATATTTAATATTGATAACTTTGTTACGGACGATAAAAAAGAAGACAGGAAAAACAAGATCGTGTTTGTAATTGGGGAAGGATCTGATGCCGTTGGCCTGTTGATCGATGAATTGCCTGTTGCCGTAGAAATTGATGAGGAAAATATTGAATCAGTTTCTCCTCCTGACAATACGCCAGAAATATTTTCAGGTGCTATCACTAATGCCTATGAAGTCGAAGAAACAGTCTGGCTTGAAATCGATATAGACACAGTCATCAAGAATCTGAAATCTCATGAAACAACTGATCTTGCATAGCCCAGGAAAAGAAATTACAAACAGGTAAATTATCATGCTGAAGGATATGAAACTAAAAAACAGGATTATTGCATTAACAGCACTTAATTCTGTGTTATTCATAATATTGTATGCAGTACTTGTCATCACTACCGGTATTGATGCCATGAATGTCGTGGCTCTGGGAGGACTTGCCCTGGTTATGATTTTAGCCATTGTATCTACCCTGCTGATCATTAAATCATTTGATGCACCTCTGCAACGCATGAGTAACATATTGAAAAAAGTTGCTGAAGGAGATATGGAAGCACGCATAGGCCTGAAGAGTAATGATGAGTTTGGCAATATGAGTAAATCCATTGACACCATGCTCAATGACCGTATGACATCGACATCTGATGTCGAAGACGAAAACGAAACACTAAATGATTCTATCGTTACCCTGCTTGAGACCGTTGCACAACTTGCTCAAAAAGACCTGACCGTCAGGGCCAAAGTGAGCGAGGACATGACTGGTCCTATTGCCGACGCGCTTAACATGATGTCATCAGAGACTTCCAGTGTTTTAACTAAAGTGCTGAGCGTTGCAGAAGAAGTTGCAGAAACATCAAACCTCGTTAAATCACAGGCTGATAACGTCATACTGCTTGCTGACAATGAAAGAAATGAAGTGGAACAGACAGTAACAGAACTAAAATCTGCTGCAGACACCATGGCAAAGATCAACACACTTGCCGAGGCCTCCAACACTGCTGCCGAAGATGCGATCAAGACAACCATTACTGCCATGGCCTCAGTGACTGATACTGTCCGTAGTATTGCCACTATCAGGGATACTATCCGTGAAACTGAGAAACGTATTAAACGGCTCGGTGAGCGCTCTCAGGAAATTAGTACTGCGGTGAACCTGATTAATAATATTTCTGAAAGAACGCACATCCTCGCGCTTAACGCCAGTATGCACGCGGCCTCCGCAGGTGAAGCCGGTCGTGGCTTCGCGGTTGTTGCTGATGAAGTGCAGCGATTGGCAGAAAGTTCTCGTGAAGCTACATCAGAAATTGCCACACTGGTGAAGAACATTCAGCTGGAAACATCCAGTACTGTGAATACCATGAACGAACTTACCAGCCAGGTGGTAGAAGGCAGTAAACTTGCTGAACAGGCAGGTAGGGAAATGGAAGAAACGCAAACTACTACGGCAAACCTTGTGGAGATGGTGCAAAAGATCTCACAGGGCGCTTCCATGCAGAGTCGTCGAAGCCGACAGTTGCGCGAACGTGCTGACGTTATTCGAAACAGTGTGCGCAAGACAGGTGACCATTTAAAAGAACAGACGCACCATACGGACGAACTGGTACAACAGGCATTGTCACTTGTGGCTGCGGTCTCTGTTTTTACTCTAAAGGAAGATGATAAAGATACAGTCATCATGGATGTAGATATGGACGATATGGATATGGTCATGGACACAGCTGCCAGCGAAATGGATGTCGATCTGGATTTAACACTCTAATTAATCATTCATGATAATTACAATACTACTTGCATAGACCAGGAATTGATCTGTGACATCAGAATCTATTTCAATACTGATACAACAGTTAGAGTCCCTTTCTGAACTCGCCAACTCTTATCAAAAAGAGAATTCAAAGGACTTGCTGGATGCTGTTGCACAAAAACTGGAAGAAATCGGTACCTGTGCCGGTGACCAGAAAATGCCGGGGTTTCAGGATGTCTGTTATTTACTCGAGGATTTCCTGCTTGAGACACCTGATGGATCGGTTTATAAGGCGACACAGCAGCAACAGCTTGTTGACTGGATTGGTCTGGCAAAGAATTACATAAATCATGCAGACGATGCTACCGCGGAAAATGTATTAAATATCTTCAAGGCCGAATGCTGGCCGGCCCCATTACTGGAAACTGACACCAATTTCATGAAAGAAATGTTGCTGAAACCAGATGATGATTCAGCCACCGATGATAACGAGCCTGAGATAAAACCAGAATCCGAATCAGAACCCGAAGAAAATAGTGAGAATATAAGTCTCTCGCTTGACGATTGCTTTACCAGGCTTGATCAAATTGTTACTCACGAGAATATCAGTGATTTAGACTCACTTGGCAGCTTATCCGGGGCTATTAATGAGTTTGCCCAGGCAGTAGCCAAGGAACTGTCTCTTGGTTTCCAGGATATTTGCTTGCTCCTCGATGAAAATATTCTTGAATTAATTGAACAAAGGAAGGATTTATCCAACACACAAAAAACTCTGGTAGCAGCCTGGGTTGGTCTTGCTGGCAAATATATTAATGACCCGGAAAATAATGATCTTGGAAAAGCCCTGCTTTTAAACCTTGAGAACCAGCAGTGGCCCCTACCACTGGGACGCGAAGATACAAGCATGATTGCCGGGATGATGGGGATCAAACTTAAAGATGATAGCGCTCCAGTGGATGTTAAAACTGATAAGTCAGAAAACCTCGAGCCTGAAATCATCTCTGATAGTCCCTCTGCCAGGGATTCACTTGAACAACTTAAACAGGCATTAAATGACTACAAACCTGAAAATAATACAGACATAGAAAAAATCATCAGGCTTATTGAGAACCTCAGTTCACATGCTGCAGGAGCAGACCTTCACGGATTTAATGATGTTTGTCTTTTGCTTCAGCAAAACCTTGAGGATATCGCTCATGAAAATAATTTACTGAGCGAACCTCAATTACAGGCACTGCAGAACTGGACAACATCAGCTAACACATACCTGAACAACCCCGAAGATATCTCTGTCGCATCACCACTCATTGATATACTCAAGGAAAGTCATTGGCCTACAACTTTAACCGACGAAGATATCAACGTTATAAAAGAAATGTTCTGGGTGTCTGATGATAATATGGCCGCCACTGAACTTCCCGCTGAGGATACTGCAGGCTCAACAGCAGATCCAATAGGCTCCCTGAAAACAGCCATTGAAAACTATAAAACAGAATTATCGCTCGAAAAAATAATTACTTATCTTGAAGAAATAAGTTCTGCTGCTGCGGAGTCTAACTTACTTGGTTTTGAGGATATCTGTATGTTGCTACAACAGAACCTTGAAGATTTGGCAGATGACAAAAAAGATTTATCAGATGCTCAATACCAGGCACTCCAGCAATGGGCCGATGATGCCAGTACCTATATCAGTGACCAGAATAATAATACTGCCGCGCTTTCCCTGATTAATGCCCTGACGTCAAATCATTGGTCATCTGCTCTTACTGAAGCAGACATTCCCATGATAAAGGAAATGTTTGGCCTGGTTGATGAGCCCGATCAAATTGCAGAGCCATCACCCGCTAAAGCTGCTGTCGTTGATATTAAGCAAGGAATCACAAAAACAGAAAGTGAGATAATTGAATCCACTGAAGATGTCAGTGTCACTGCAGAAGCATGCCCTGTAAGTCCAATGCTGATTGATATGTTGCTCGATGAAATAAAACAAATAGAGAAAGGCGTTGAAGAGACCAGGATAAAAATAACATCAGAGTCAATCGATAAAAAAATAAGAAGTGATGCACTCATGCAATTGGCAGTTCGTTTCGAAAGATTTGGTAATGCCTGTCAGGCAGCCGAACTTGCCGGGCTGTATCAGGCATCTGAAATTATACAGAAGAATATTGCCCTGCTGGATGAGACCGATGCTCTCGCCAGTCAGGAATTAGGCGACTTAATTGGTAAATGGCCCAGGTCTGTAAAAGAATATTTACAATTACTGGGTGATAATTCAAGCAGCGACCTTCTCGTTACCACGCTAGGTTCTGATGCATGGGCTAACCCGCTGATATCCGGAGTGGCTCCTGCGTTAATTGACCTGCTTAATGCACCCTATGCCTCAGAAGAAGAAACCAGAGAAAGCAGACAAACTGAGGCCTGTGCTGAAGATGTATCATTGGAATTACCTACTGATATTAGCCAGGAATTACTCGACGGCCTGCTGCAGGAACTCCCCTCCCAGACTGAAGGATTTTCAAATGCTATCCAGGCATTAATTGACGGTAGCGGAGATAGTAAAGAATCAGAAAAAGCACAGCGTATAGCACACACTGTCAAAGGTGCAGCTAATACAGTTGGCATACGCGGAATTGCATCACTAACACACCAGATAGAAGATATATTCCTGCTTTTAAACAAGCATAATAAATTACCATCCGGAACCCTGGCTGCTTCTCTGATTGTTGCAGCCGATTGCCTTGAAGAGATGAGTGAGTCACTGATCTCACAGGGAGATGCACCTGCAAACGCACTGGAAGTGTTTCAGGACATTCTTAACTGGATTAATCGGCTTGAAAATGAAGGTATTGAGATACTTGATGATGATACAGCCCCTGTTCCTGAGAGCACTACTGGCAAAAAAGATATTGAAGAAAAACCAGCAGATGAGACTGAAGATGATCAGGTGGCTATCGCTACTTTGCGTGTGCAGGCCCCCATCATTGATGACCTTATCAGGCTGCTGGGTGAAACCATCATCCTGACCACCCAGCTACAGGAAAAAATTAAAAACTCGACCGATGAGACAGAAGAATTAATCGCACAAAATGAAGCGTCTCATGAATTAGTCAATCAACTGGAACAACAGGTCGAATTACGTGGAATTACCAATGTGCAGCAGGCAGTTAACCAGAATGAAGTCTTCGATTCACTTGAACTTGAACATTACAATGAACTAAACACCGTAACGAACCGATTAGCAGAGACAACTCTGGATTCTGTTGAGCTGAACAGGGATATCAAACGTGATCTCCGTGAACTGGGCGAACTACTTATTGATCAATCACGCCTGCATAGAGAAGTTCAGGGGCTTGTGATGCGTACACGCATGGTTCCTATTAAAACCATCACACCCAGACTACAAAGAAGTGTAAGACAGACATGCCGCGCAGTTGACAAACAGGCTAGTCTGCACCTGACTGGTACAGATACCTTGATAGATAGTGATATTCTGAATAATCTCGTTGACCCTTTAATTCATATGTTACGTAACTCTCTTGATCATGGAATAGAGGATCGTGATATGCGTATCAAGAAAAATAAAGATCCGGAAGGCAGGATTGATCTGTCATTTTCATCAGAAGGGACACAAATTGTTGTGCGTTGTAAAGATGATGGCGCGGGACTGGATCATGAGGCAATCCGTGTTGCTGCCATTAAACGTGGACTTATTGAACCTGATGACAAACTTGCTCCGATAGAACTGGACAGAATGATTCTCAGGCCTGGTTTTTCTACAAGTAAAAAAACTACACAGGTATCAGGAAGGGGCATTGGTATGGACCTCGTTTACTCACAGATACTTGCAAGTAAAGGAACTTTACATATTGAATCTGAAAAAAATAAAGGCCTGCAGATTGAATTGAGAATGCCAGTCACATTGATTTCATCACACGTACTTATGATAAGACATAGAAATAAAATGCTTGCTGTTTCAAGCAGAGGTGTAGAACAGATATTACATCCATCTGATAGTGAGATAATTGAATCAGATAATGGTTATATGTGTAAAGTAGAGAATGAAATTCTCGAATTAAGTAACCTTGAAGATTTAATAGATTATCCAGGTGACAGGCGTTTGGCCGATAGGGAAACCAGACCAGCATTATTGATCCGGGAAGAAGAGATCAACAGGGTTGTCTACATCCAGGAGATTGTCGATAGCCGGGAGTTGGTAATCAAGTCTATGGGTAAACATATGAACAATATCCGTGGCATCCCGGGCGCTACAATACTCGGTGATGGTAGTGTCGTTCCCGTACTTGATATCCCTGATTTGTTACGCTCATCTACGCACAATGAGGACAGGAGCGAGCATGACGACCTGGAACACACCAGTATCTTCGCCGCCCTGCCAACAGCGTTAGTTGTTGATGACTCTCTGAGTGCACGCCGTGCGCTTGCCCAGGTCGTGAGGGATGCCGGCTACGATGTCAGAACTGCTAAAGATGGTGTCGAAGCCGTGGAAATTATAGACAAGAAAACTCCGGATATCCTGCTTGTCGACATGGAAATGCCAAGAATGAATGGTATGGAATTAACCGCGTATGTCCGTGCAAACCAGGATACTGCAGATATCCCTGTTATTATGGTGACATCGAGATCCACTGAGAAACATCGGGAACAGGCCAGTTCCGCTGGTGTTAATGTTCATTTAACCAAGCCTTTTTCTGATGATGATTTACTGGATCACATTAGCAAGCTTCTGGCTTAGCTCAGGATTCAACAACAATTTCATATTTCCCGCAACTCTACGCTGTATGGTACCATCACGCTTTGATAAACTAGATTTTATATAGTTATCATTCACAACTATTTGTTTTATATATAGTTTTACTTTTAATATATTCATTAATTAACGATTGGTAATCAAGTTTGCTTAACATTCTTCTCATTGATGACTCCAGTGAATATCGTGCTCTACTAACACGACTATTCACAGAGAATTATCCAGATGCCCGGGTCGAGGGATATGATCCTGATGTAAAGGGTATTCCTGAGACAAGCATGAACTGGAGTAGCTACAGCATGGTTCTTCTGGATTACGATCTGGGCCTTGAGAGTGAAAACGGTCTGGATTGGTTACAGATCCTGAAGACCTATCCTGATATGCCGCCCATTGTAATATTAACAAGTAATAACAATACAGCGATTACGTTTAGAGCACTAAAGCTCGGGGCTGCGAACTACCTGCTTAAAACCGATGTCAACGCGGACAATATTATTTCCAGACTCGCCGAATCATTTGAATTAGCCAGGTTTCATGAACCAGAAAAAGTGACTCAATCCCTGGGGCTTTTTAATGATAACGGAACATTTA
>JAIVVP010000036.1:0-10092 GCA_049189775.1 Gemmatimonadota bacterium
CAAAATATTCTATTAATAACAATCAACTCACCGTGCAATTTGGTGATGGCAGTGAAACAACATTACTTAAACCGCAACAATTTATCGGTTACACCGGCGAACCGGAAAATCCTGATTCAGTTTTACTGCGCCATCACAATTTACATTTAGAAATTAAATTTGGTGATGGCTATTTTATCGGCCGTCGTGATCACGCAAAAATTTATGATATTTATCTCGAATCGGCTGTGACTACAATCATGGACTGCGAAGATTCGGTGGCCTCTGTCGATACCGAAGACAAAGTTCAGGTTTATAAAAACTGGCTGGGTTTGATGAAAGGCACACTGGTACGCACCATTGTTAAAGATGATGAAACCATTGAACGTACTATGGAACCGGATAGAAAATATATCGGTACTGATGGCAAGGAAGTCACCTTACATGGAAGAAGTCTGGCATTGGTACGTAATGTTGGTATGCATCTGAATACAGATGCAGTGCTTTATAAGGGAGAAGAGATTCCGGAAACCATGCTCGATGCTATGGTCACGGCTTTATGTGCAAAACATGATTTGTTGGGTAACTCGACATTAAGTAACAGCAGAACGGGCTCCGTTTATATCGTTAAGCCCAAGATGCACGGCCCGGAGGAAGTTGCACTGGCCAACGACTTGTTTGAACGTGTTGAAGACGCCCTGGGTTTTGAACGAAACAGCCTGAAGATAGGCATCATGGATGAGGAACGACGTACCTCGGTGAATCTGAAGGCCTGCATCAATACTGTCAAAGATCGGCTTGTTTTCATTAATACAGGTTTTCTGGATCGTACCGGTGATGACATTCACACGAATATGGAAGCAGGACCAATAATACCCAAGGCTGAAATAAAACAGGCCAAATGGTTAACGGCCTATGAAGAATCCAATGTCCAGGTAGGATTAAACTGTGGACTTGAAGGCAAAGCCCAGATTGGCAAAGGTATGTGGGCCATGCCAGAAGAAATGGGCAATATGATGAGGACCAAGATTCAACACTTGAAGGCGGGTGCCAATACCTCGTGGGTTCCATCTCCTGTTGCGGCAACATTACACGCTATTCATTATCACAAGTTAAATGTACATAGCCGTCAACATGCCTTGATGAAAGCCAAACAGGTTCCTGTTGATGACATCCTTGATATCCCGGTGATGAGTAAGGATAGGCAATTAACGGCAATAGAGATTCGACACGAACTGGAAAATAATGCACAGGGAATTCTGGGCTATGTATCGCGTTGGGTTGGTCAAGGCGTAGGGTGTTCCAAGGTGCCCGATATCAATGACGTTGCCCTGATGGAAGATTGCGCTACCTTACGCATTTCCAGCCAGCATATTGCTAACTGGCTGCACCATAAAATCGTCACAAGAGAGGATGTGCGTTCAGCAATGGAACGTATGGCCGTCATTGTTGATCGACAGAACAGAGACGATAAAGAATACAAACAGATGTCAGTAGATTTCGAAAACAGTATCCCGTTTCAAGCTGCCCTGGACCTGGTTTTTGAAGGACTTGAGCAAGCTAATGGTTATACGGAGTTCGTACTCTATAAGCGCAGACGGGAACAGAAAGCTGTCTAGATAAACTTGGTATGTGGTAGGTAGCATATGGTAGGTGATGAAAACCTACCTACTACCTACCACCTACTAACCAGGTGTGCTGACGAAACACCGAATCAATTTCCCCACTGAAACCGAATGATTTGATCTGAATCAATATTTTTTTTTGCGATCTGAGTTATACATCTACATATAAGTAGGGGTTAATCGTCTATGGGTCTTTTTGAGTTTCTTAATTTACTTGGTTCCCTGGCGCTATTTCTTTATGGCATGAAGGTCATGAGTGATGCGCTAATGGATTTGGCCGGGGATAAGATGCGCAAAGTCATGATTCAGTTAACATCGAATCGATTCAAAGGCGTACTCACGGGTTTATTTGTTACCGGCCTGATTCAATCCTCATCCGCGACCACACTTATGGTGGTCAGCTTTGTAAACGCCCAGTTGTTAAGCCTGACCGAAGCAATCAGCGTGATCATGGGTGCTAATATCGGCACCACCTTTACTGCCTGGCTGATTGCGGTTCTCGGTTTCAAGGTAAAGATGAGTTCCATAGCCGTCCCCATGATCATCGTCGGCTTGATCTTTTACCTGAAAAAAGATCGTCAGTTGAATGCCCTCGGTAATTTCATTATCGGTTTTGCCCTGCTCTTTATTGGCCTTGAATTCATGAAAGACGCCATAACGGGTCTGGATAACAATCCTGAATTATTTGAGTTTTTCCAGCGCAACACTGAACGGGGTGGTCTTGGTATTATGTTGTTTGTGCTCATAGGCACCATATTGACGCTGATCTTGCAATCTTCCAGTGCCACCATGGCGATTACCCTGGTTGCAGCGAGCCAGGGTGTTCTCACCTTTGAAGCAGCAGCGGCCATCGTCCTTGGTGAGAATATTGGTACAACCATTACCGCAAACCTTGCGGCGGCGATCTCCAGCACCGAGGCAAGACGCGCGGCCCTCGCTCACCTGATATTTAATGTTATTGGTGTGACCTGGATATTGATATTATTTGTCCCTTATCTGGCCGTAATAGACAAACTGGCTTTTGAATTAATGGGGGCGAATCCTCTTGTTGTTGCTACGGATATCCCCATTGGCCTGGCACTGTTTCACAGTACGTTTAATGTACTTAATACCCTGCTTCTGATCTGGTGTGTCACGATCATAGCAAATCTGGTTATCTTTATTCTCCCCGAGAAAGTTAAACCGGAGCCCGTGTTTTCAAAACCGAAATACCTGAGTGAACGAGCCCTGAAATATCCGGAAACTGCAATTAAGGCCCTGCTGGAAGAAACCCGGCGTCTTTATCAAGAGGCCATCATTGAAGCAATTGCACATAGTCTTGGTGTGCATCGTAAGGATATTAAATCAGACAAACCTATTGAAGAGATTGTAAAGGCGAAGGCACATCCGGGCATTAAACAGGAAGAGTTTATTAAAACGCGTATTCAACCGATTTACACTGAAGTCCTGAATTTTGCTTCTTCAATTCAGGAAAAATTCCAGCTTGCACGTGAAGACAATGAACGCGTTACCCGGCTAAAGAAGATTCATCGCGATGCAATGGAAATACTGCTTCATGTCAAGACACTGACATCAGAGATCGCCAAACATAAGAGTGACAAGAATACCATTCTTAATAATGAATATTTGAAATTAAAATGTGCGGTAATCAGATTACTCAGAACATTCCTGAAGGATGATGAGGAAATATTTTTCCAGGAATGCGATACCCTTCTGGGTGGAATCAAGAGCTCGGCAGAATCCGAGGACAATACCCTGCTGCTGGATATTGACCGCTTGATCAGGGAAAAGAAAATAACACCTGAACAAGGGGTATCCCTGATTACCTGCAGTTCCTCAGTTATGGAAATCTACCGATTGCTGGTCAAGGCAGCCAAATATCTTGCAATCATTGGTTGTGAATATAGTCAACTTGAAGAAGTCTTCTTCAAAGAGGAAGAAGACATCAATATTCAGATTAAAGAAGCTGCCTGAATTTTGATCTTCATTTATGTTCTTACTTCAGGTTTGAGTATTGAAACATTATAGAATGTGATGAAATTTCGCCGATAAATCACTTAATCTGCTGTAGAACAAGGAAATTATCGGGGAAAAATCCTATACTAGTGGTATATAAACGGTAAAGTTTTTGTGTAGCGCTATTCCTGCCGAATGATATTTCTGTTTTTTTGTAGTAAATGCAGGATCTCATTTTGTGCTGCTATTTCAAAAAGTTATTGATCTAAGTCAATGACATATATAAAGAGAGTTTGATAATTACAAGTATGCAACAGAAATCACATAATCAGAATGTAGAATCGATTCATCTAATAGAAGGTTTGGATGAGAGTCCCGGTTCGGCTACGCTTACCGGCGAGACTCAGGATACCCTAGATGAACAGTCATCGGCACAGGAAGAAACACCAGACAATCAAGCTCAGGATGTTGAGCCTGTGACCGAATATGACCCGACATCTTCCGAATGTTATCTAAACCGTGAATTAACCTGGCTCGAATTTATCTGGCGCATCTTGCATGAAGCTCAGGATCCACACACCCCTCTTCTGGAGCGAATAAAATTCCTGGCAATTATCGGATCAAATCTGGACGAATTTTTCATGAAGCGTATTGGCGGACTGAAATTACAGGTAGGTGCAGGAGTACATGATTTAACTGATGACGGGCGCACACCCCAGGAACAGATCAATGAATGCTACGATGTTGTTCGTAACATTGAAGCTGAGACGGATCTGCTACTACCACAATTATTGAAAGAACTTGAGGAGCACGACATTCGTGTACTCTCATATAACACGCTTGATGAAGATGATAAGAAGATGGTGCGGGATTTTTTCATGGAGAATATTTTCCCACTGGTTACACCACAGGCCATGGACCCTGCACATCCTTTTCCTTTTATCTCCAATCGATCCTTAAATCTGCTGGTTACGCTCAACTATCCTGATGACGACGAATCATTACTTGCGCGGGTAAAGGTGCCGATAGGTAGCGGTATCCCCCGATTTCTCAAGATAGACGATTCCACAAGATTTGTTCTTCTGGAAGATGTTATTTCCAATAATCTTGACCTGCTCTTCCCGAAAATGGAAATCAAGGCATGTGAATTATTCAATGTAATTCGCAATGCCAATACAGAGAAAGATGAAGATCAGGCTGATGACCTATTAGAGCTAATCGAATCCGAATTACGCGACCGTAAATTCTCACGCATCGTACGTGTTGTAACCGAAAAAGATATGAAACCTGAACGTCGAGGGATGCTCGCCGCGGAATTGGGCCTGGATGAATCTGCTGATGTATTTGAAACAGGTAGCATGATTGCAATGGCCGATTTATTTCAATTGGCATCGCTGGAGAACCCGGAGCTTCACTACGTACCACATCACCCAGTCGATCATCCCAAGTTAAAGGGTTCTCCAAGTATTTTTTATACTATCCGTGATTCAGGCTCGATTTTACTCCAGCATCCATACGAATCATTTTCTACTTCTGTGGAGAGGTTTCTGAAAGAAGCCAGCCGTGACCCCAAGGTTCTTGCTATTAAAATGACGCTTTATCGTACTTCCAGTGATACCAAAGTCATTGAGTATCTTATTAGTGCCGCACGTAACGGCAAACAGGTGGCAGTTGTAGTTGAATTAAAAGCCAAGTTTGATGAGGCGGCCAATATACGTTGGGCAAACAGAATGGAAGAAGCTGGTATTCATGTGACTTATGGTGTGCTGGGTCTCAAGACTCACAGTAAGGTAATACTGGTAGTACGCAATGATTATGATGGACTGCGCCGATATGCGCACATCGGAACCGGTAACTATCACGCCGGTACTGCGAGATTGTACACTGACATCGGTTTGTTGACCGACGATCGGATTATCGGCCAGGATCTTACTGAATTGTTCAATTACCTTACTACTGGTTACACGCCAAAACGTAACTATCGAAAGATTATTCCGTCACCAAAGATGCTGAAGCGTGCCTTGCTCAGCAAGATTAAGAGAGAAATAGAAAAACATTCGGAAAATAAGGATGGTCTGATCCAGTTTAAAATGAATGCACTGGAAGACGCCGATATAATTCGTGGGCTATATGAAGCATCACAGGCCGGAGTACATATCGACCTGATAATTCGTGATACTTGCCGACTGCGTCCCGGTATACAGGGCATCTCGGAAAACATTCGTGTTATGGGCATCGTTGGCAGGTTCCTTGAACATAGCCGTATCTGTTATTTCCACAATGGTGGTGATGAAGAGTATTACATAGGCTCAGCAGATTTAATGAAGCGTAATCTGGAACACCGGGTTGAAGTAGCTGTGATAGTAGATACCCCGGCACTACAGGAAAAACTACGCACCATATTAGATATCCACCTCGCAGATCAACGTAATGCCTGGGATATGCAATCGGATGGAAGCTACATCAAGCGTATACCAACTGATGAAACAGCTTTGGGTAGTCAGGAAAAACTGATACAAGAGGCAGAAGAAAGACAGAAGGAAGCACTGCGCTTAAAGAAACGGAAAACCAGGGTCATCAGCCACAGAAACGTCAGGCAAGATGCATTATAAATATTAAATAGAGATTTCTATTATATTTTAGTTAAATGGAATATTAGATATCTGCAAGTTCACGAGGATAGATAATAGAGATCAGTTTTCCGGCACCAGCATCTAGATCCTCCCAGTTATCCGGCATATCCAGAGAAGCCAGTGCTGCAGTGGGCATGGGATTGTGATCCTGAGATGTTTCGAATGTCTCACCAGCAAGATAGCGAAGCAACATCTCAAGACCGGGGTTATGTCCGATTAACATAACCCTCTGTTTATCTGCTGGGCAGGCTCCAAGCACATCGAGTAATGTTTCCATTTCTGCTCCATAAATGCTCGGCTCCCAGGTAATGCTTGATTCGGCAAGCTTTAGTTTCCGGCATATTCCGATTGCTGTTTGTTGTGCACGATTGGCTGGTGAGCTGATGATGTGGTCGGGGGGCAATTTCTGCTGTATTAGCCATTGACCAATACGCTTCACTGCTTTCTGGCCACGTTTAGCAAGTGGGCGTTCGAAGTCTGAGTGGCTGTCAGTACCCCAGTCAGATTTCCCATGACGCATGATAAGTAAACTGCGCTTCATTGTTTGGTGTGCGATTTTAAATAGGTCAATATTACCTGATATTCTACGCTTTCCAACTTTTGCCTGAGCGCGAGGAAGCCCACGCAGAGAGGCATAAACAGGCACTTTTCGGTAATGTTTGGCATGATGTTGATTCAGGTCAATGAAAAACAACAAAAATTACTTAATCTTTCAGCTATATATCCAGTTAAGGAGTTTTGTGTGAAATGCCAATTTTCATATAAAGAGTAAGCTGTGAAAACAACTATCTTCGATATACCCAGGAATGGTTCCATCAGGCAGGTGGAGGCTTTTTTAAAGCAAAATCTCAATCTGCAATTTCAGGAACCTAATGTAATTACCCGCACATATCTGGATACATTCGACTGGCGAATATTCAGTGAAGGTGGTGTATTGGAATCAGCTGTGGATGAGATAGGAAACTGGCTCACCTGGCGTCCACTGGGAGCAGAACAAGTGTACGGCAGGTGCCCAATTGACCAAATTCCAGGATTTGTCTGGGATCTGGGAGAATCGGACATCAAGACAAAGCTTGAGAAAATATTGGAGTTTCGTGCCCTGTTACCGGTTGCTACTGTTGCTACGCGTATTCACATTGCGTATGTCCATGATGATCAGGGAAAGATCATATTACGTATAGAATTTCAACGTGATTGCCCATCTAAAGACGATTGCGTAAAAAAGAATCAAGGCAATATAAATATTGGCAAGCGTGTTCATTTATACCCGATAAAGGGTAATAAAGGGGTAATAAAAGAAGCATGCCGCTTATTACAGAAAGAGTGCCATCTTGTCCCATTGTCTGATGACCCGCTTGTCACCACCCTGAAACATTATGGAAAGGAACCAGGAAGAAAACTTCAAATAATAACAGTAAGCGATCCTGAACAGCGTGCAGATACAGCAGTTAAAAATATTTTCTATCAATTACTGGAAACCATGAAAGCTAATGAAAACGGGATCATTGAGGACATTGATTCGGAATTTCTGCATGATTTCCGCGTATCGGTTCGTCGCACCCGTTCTTTGTTAGGTCAAATCAGAAATGTATTACCCAAACCTCGGATAACAAGGTTTAAAAGGGATTTTGCCTGGCTAGGTGAAATAAGCGGGCCCGCTCGTGATATGGATGTTTATCTGCTGTCATTTAATGAATATAAAAAAACATTACCGGCAGATGCGCGCGAAGACATTACTCCCTTATACGAGTTCCTGCAGCGGCACAGGCATAAAGAGCATGATCAGCTGGTAAAGGTCCTGCACAGTGTACGTTATCGCAAACTCAAGCAGGACTGGGAAATATTTCTTAAGGCCCCTGCCCCGAAGCATTCAACACTAAAGAATGCAAACCTGCCTATTGTTAATGTTGCCAGTGAACATGTCTGGCGTGCTTACCGCAGAGCATACAAAGAGGGCAATATCATCGTTGCTGATTCTCCTGCTACTTTACTTCATGAATTGCGTAAGACATGTAAAAAACTTCGTTATCTGAATGAATTTTTTCAGAACCTTTATCCTGAAAACAAGATGCAGAAATTAATAGGAAACCTGAAAGATCTGCAGGACAACCTGGGGGAGTTTCAGGATTTACAGGTGCAACAGGACTCATTACGGCAATTTATATCAGACATGGAAAATGAAACCGGAATAGTCCCGGAGACCAGAAAGGCAATAGAGATGCTGGTAACAAGACTTGCAGGACGTAATCAAAAAGTAAGATCAGCATTTGATGTAAAGTTTAAGAAATTTTCGTCAACATCAAATTTTATGTTATACAAAAATATTATTGCATCGCAACGGAAATTACATAGTAATATCGGACAAGTATCTAAAACAGAAACCAGCCTGATTAAACTTTAAACCACCTGCTATTTATATAAATGTCACTATCTGAACCCAACATATATGCTGCTATAGATTTAGGCTCAAACAGCTTCCATATGATCGTTGCCAAGGACGATAATAACCAGATTCAGGTGATTGATCGCATTAAAGACACTGTCAGGCTTGCGGGTGGCCTTGATAAGCATAATGTCCTGAGCGACGACATTATGGAAAATGCCCTGAAGGCTTTAGAGAGGTTTGGTCAAAGGATAAATGAAATTCCTCACGAGAATGTGCATGCCGTCGGAACCAATGCTCTACGGCAGGCAATCAATAGCAATATTTTTTTATATAAGGCCAGACTGGCACTGGGTCATCCGATAGAGATCATTTCCGGTATTGAGGAAGCCCGGCTGATTTTTCTGGGAGTTGCTCATTCTGTTTTCCATGACAAGAAAAAGTGTCTTGTTATTGACATCGGTGGTGGTAGTACGGAGATTATTATTGGCAAAGGCTATGAACCAATATTATCTGAAAGCCTTTATATGGGCTCTGTCAGCGTTAGTAAACGTTATTTTAATGATGGGGAAATCACAGCAAAGAAAATGCGCAAGGCTGTTTTACACTGTCGACAGGAGCTGGAGACAATAGGAACAATATATAAAAATATGGGATGGGATGTTGCGCTTGGATCATCAGGTGCAGTCTTGAGAATAAATGAAATAGCCAGGGAAAAATCCTGGAGTGATGTTGGCATTACCAGGGAATCTCTGGATAAATTAACAGAGGTTATGATAAATGTCGGTCATATCAAGAAACTCGGATTTGAATCTATTCCAAATAATCAGAAGTCCGTATTGCCTGGAGGTGTTGCGGTATTATCTGCTGTGTTTGAAACACTTAATCTGGAATCAATATCTATTTCTGATGGGGCACTACGTGAAGGTTTACTGCATGATTTGATAGGCAGGGTTCAAAACAAGGACGTGCGAACCGCAACAGTTAATAATTTTATGGCCCGCTATTCTGTAGATATAGACCATGTAAAATTAATAGAAATAACTGCCAGGAATTGTTTTGATCAAGTGCAATCAGATTGGCAACTTGACAAGAAGCAGGATCTGAAATTAATCAAATGGGCAATCAGGTTACATCAAATAGGAATCGCAATTGCTCACGGCCAGTATCACAGGCATGGGGCATACCTGATAAACCATTCTGATATGCCTGGCTTTTCAAGGCAGACACAGGCAGAACTTGCCATTCTGGTACGTAGTCATCGGCGCAAATTTCCGTTAGAAGAAATTCAATCTATGTCGGAAGATAATATCGATCGAATACTGCGCTTGTGTATCATTGTCAGGCTTTCTATTCTCCTGCATCGAAGCAGATCTTCCGATGCATTGCCGGAATTTAAACTTAAAACAGGGGATAATTATTTAAAAATTATTTTTCCTGAAAACTGGCTTGATGACCATCCATTAACAGAGATAGATATTGAAACAGAAGCTGCTTATGTCTCTGCAACAGGTTA
>JAIVVP010000037.1:0-10004 GCA_049189775.1 Gemmatimonadota bacterium
AAGTTCCACACCTTTGACGGCATTGATACTCATCATGGCCTTGGCAATGTCCGCATCAAAACGATCAAACACAGGCTCGCCTATACCTGGCGGTACGTTTTCAGCAACAACATTAATTCTTGCGCCGATAGAGTCACCTTCTTTACGCAAGGCATCCATATACTTATCCAGTTCATCTACCCTGGCAGGATCGGGACAAAAGAAGGCATTGTTTTCAACTTCATCCCAATCCTTGAACTCAATTTCTATCGGTCCGATTTGTGAAAGATAACCACGGATATTGATACCGAATTTTTCTTTCAAATATTTTTTCGCAATACCGCCGGCGGCAACGCGCATACAGGTCTCGCGTGCAGAGGCCCGTCCACCGCCACGATGATCTCTGATGCCGTATTTTTGCTGGTAAGTGTAATCCGCATGGCCGGGACGAAACAGATCATTTATCTTTGAATAGTCTTTGGATTTCTGATCAGTGTTGTCTATTAAAAGACCGATGGGCGTGCCCGTGGTGACACCTTCAAATACGCCAGAGATAATACGCACAAGGTCGGTTTCTTTACGTTGGGTGACATGACGGGATTGACCGGGCTTGCGTCTATCCAGATCCTTTTGCAGATCTTCTTCAGTAAGTGCCATCCCCGGTGGGCAACCATCAACAATGCACGCATAACCCGCACCATGACTCTCGCCACAGGTGGTAATAGTGAATAATTTTCCGAATGTATTGCCCGACATGGGCGGCTATTGTACTGGATTCCCGCCTGCGCGGGAATGACGAGTTAATGGGACAACAGTGATTGCTTATTTGTTCTTTTGCTTCTCTTGCTCGTAGATATTAATGAAACCATCTGCATTCGGCATCTTTACCTGCATGATTGTTTCTTTGTCGAGCACAACATCTTCTGCAACAATGTTATTCAGATAAAGCAGATAGGCAGTCAAGGCGTAGGTTTCATCATTGCTCAATGAACCAGGTGCAGTCATAGGCATACTACGTCGCGTGAAATCAAATAGTGTCGTCGCATGCGGCCACAAGGTACCAATTGTTTTTTCGGGCCATTCACTGGTCAAGCTCATCTCTGCACCTGCCAGGGGTTCCGCGCTACCACCTAAACCACCCGCACCATGGCAGGCGATACAATTGGATTGATAGATCTTTGCGCCTTGCGTGACACTACCAGAACCTTCGGGCAGACCTCTGCCATCAGGAAAGACATTAATAGATAGCGCGGCCACTTGCTCAGCCGTAGCAGGCTGACCCAGGTTAGGTCCTTCTTGGCCTGGCCCTGCTGGGGGCGCCTTCTGCTGCTCTTCGGTAGCGTAAACGCTACCAGTCAGCGTCAAGACCGAGATTATCAGAATCTTCTTTATCATTTTCTGCCTTGTATACATGTCTCACAAATCCATCATCTTCGACCGCCAATGTCACGATTGCATTGTAATGAAAATACCCATGACGTCCGCGATTGGCCACCAGCTCTTCGCGCTCTGGTTGAACATATCCGGTTTCATCAGTCACCCGACTTTTCAAGTGGGCGGGTTTACCATCCCATTTCCACGGCATTCTAAAGCGGGTAAATGCCTTGGGGATCACAGGACCATCCAGTGCCGCCTCTGCCCAGGTTTCACCATTGTCTGCTGATACTTCTACTTTCCTGACCTTGCCCCGGCCACTCCAGGCAAGACCGATAATCTGAAATAAGCCTGGCTCAGGAATAGAAGTGCCAGATACCGGTGATGTGATCAGCGACTTGGCATCCATCTCCAGTGTGAATATGCGAGACTTTCCGGAGGGCAATAACTCTGTGTATTTTGATGTTTCGTTCCTGGCCATCACGGGTTGATCCGAGAGTTCTATTCTTCTCACCCATTTCACGTTTAGCACACCTTCCCAACCCGGTAGTAACAAACGCATTGGGTAACCATTTTCTGGCCGCAGGCGCTCACCGTTCTGGTACAAGGCCAGCATTGCATCATCCATGGCCTTTTCCAGGGGAATACTCATGTTCATGGCAAAGGCATCCGCACCCTCAGCAATCAACCATTTGGCTTTTTTCTGGATGCCGACCTCATTTAATAATGTAGAAAGCGGGATCCCGGCCCAGTTACTGCACGAAACCAGACCATGTGAATACCCTACCGGAGATTTTGTCGCGTTTTTATTCCAGGAGGAATTACTGTTGCCACCACATTCAACAAAACAGGTTTGTGACCGGCGCGGATAACGCATCAGATCATCCATGCTGAAAAATAATTCTTTATTAACCAGACCATGAATCAATAATTTATGATGTTTCGGATCGATCTGAGGCACACCATTATGATGGCGCTCATAGTGCAGGCCATTTGGTGTAATAGAACCTTCGAGTTGATGCAGGGGTGACCAGGAAGCACCATTACCCTGAAGCACAGAATTTGTAGATGGCAGTCGCATCACCTTGTCTTCATGAGGGGATGGCACGCCATAGGGTGAAAATGGTTGCCCCGGCTGACGCATCCACGGTGGACGAACAGGATCTATTTCAGTTGATTTATCAGAACCATCTGCAGCCTCGGCAATAACGGATGGTGCTGCCGCAGCCGCGGCCGTAAAAGCTGTAAAGGTCAGACCTTTTTGTAAGAACAAACGCCTATCCAGCAAACCATTACCCGCGACAGGTTCCAGGGACACAGGTAATTTATTTTTGGTTTTTGTTTTGCTCATTGCCTGACTTTGGCTTATCTATATTTAAATTAAATGTTCAAGACCAGGTAGACTGACGATATCATAAACACATGAATCTCAATTCTCCCTCACTTTAGCAGACCCTTGCTGTCAAGATTGGTTCAGCCACACGTTATTCTGGTGGTGGAACATAGCCAGGAATATTATTTAGATCGTAATTATCGCATTGTTCGTCCGTCAGAAATTTATCACAATATTTCTGGTACACCTTCTCCCACATAAAAATATCGAACAGATCCGGATCTATATGATTTTCCAGTTTCATATTCCCGAGTATTGTCAGGGCCTGTGACATGGTCATGGCTTTTTTATAGGGCCGATCCCCTGCAGTCAAGGCCTCGAAGATATCCGCGATCCCCATCATTCTTGCCTGAATAGACATTTCATCGCGCTTCAAACCTTTAGGATATCCAGTGCCATCCATTTTTTCATGATGTCCGCCGGCAAACTCCGTAACATTGAGCAGATGTTTTGGGTAGGGCAAGGACTCAAGCATTCTAATGGTAGCAACGATATGATTATTGATAATCTTGCGTTCCTCAGCAGTGAGTGTGCCTCGAAAGATATTCAGGTTGTAAACTTCATCCTCAGTCAAAAAATTACTCTCATTGCCTTCTGCATTTTGCCATTTGTATTGCGCTATTTTAGTCACGCGTTGCTGAAGTTCATCGGCCATGGCTTCGCCGCCGACATTACACGTACGAATAAACTCTCTGTCATCATCCAGTTGTTCTAGTTTAGAAGATAGCTGTTCATCGGCACCGGGGTCTTTTTCTCCCAATGCCTCAAGCTTACTCTTTAGAATGGCAATCTCGGCATCACGCTTGAGCACTTCAAATCGTGTATCGATCATCTGAATCCGGTCAATGATGGTTTCCAGCTTGGTGCCTTTATCAACAACAGCTTCAGGTGTAGTGATTTTGCCGCAATCATGTAACCAGCCGGCTACGCTCAATTCGTATTTGTCCGCATCAGTCATGCTGAAATCTTTATGTGGCCCGTGATCAATATTACATGCTGCTTCAGCAATCATATTGGTTAGTGTGGGGACACGACGACAATGGCCTGCTGTGTATGGGGATTTTTCGTCGATGGCACTTGCTATAAGTTCTATGAAAGAATCAAAAAGCTTTTTCTGTGCTTCTATAAGCTGCCTGTTTGTTAATGTGACGGCGGCCTGCGAGGCAAGAGATTCAACTACTTGCTGTTCCAGTGCCGAAAATGGTCTTATCTCTCGCGTTTTCAAACTTGTCGCATTAATCAACTGCAACACACCTATGATTTTATTCTCATGATTGGTCATTGGTACCGTCAGGAAAGATTTTGATCGATAGCCCATCTTCTTATCAAACCCCCGAGTACCAGAAAAATCGAATTCATCGTTGGTATAGGCATCAGGAATATTAATGGTTTCATTCTTCAGTACTGCGCAGGCTGCAACATTATGGGTATTCGGCTCTCCATCTTGCATCAACTCGATGGGGTAAAATGCTATTGGATCGCCTTCAGGCCCTCCCATACGTATACCCAGGGAGTCAGTATGAACAATTTCGAACTTGAGGGTATTTTCTTCCGTTCGCAGATACAGCGTGCCGCCATCTGCGTTGGTCATATCTTTGGCACGCATCAATATGATCTCCAGAAGACGATCGTGATCCTTCTCTGCAGAAAGCGCGACCCCGACAGAGTTGAGTTTTATCAACAGTCTGGGTAAATCTGGTAGCGTTTGATCCATCCCTCAGTCCTGAATGAAAAATATCTAGACTAATTCTAGCCCATAACGACCTTGCAAACACAGCCCAGAATTTAAATTATGAAAAATGTCCTTCGCTAGGACTATAATTATAGAAATTCTAGCAATTGTGGTTACACATAAATGAAACATTTTTTGATTCTACTTATCGTCTCATGTCCTTTTTTGGGTCTGTTTTCCATGCAGATTGCTGCAGAAGATTCCGAAACACCAAAATATACTGACGAACAACTTCAGAAACTCAAAGCTGCCGAAGAAAAATATAAAGACAATCCACAGATCATGAATATGATCAACAAACTCAAGGAAAATTCGGGGATCACAGATTCGAATCCAGAAAAAGATCCGGAACCAGAACCTGTCATGGCGCATGGCAAAGTCATTACAGAAGGCTCCTATCAAGATGCCGATTTCGCTCTCAGATATAATGACATGGAAACAACCATTGCGAATTACAGAATTATGGCAGAGGAAGGTGACACCGAGGTCAGCGTGAAGCTAGGATATATTTATGAAACGGAGGGAGACACCGAAGCCGCCTATGCCGCGTATAAAAAAGCAGCAGAATCTGGTGACGATAATGAAGCAAAAAAAATGGCACTAGAAAGAATGAAATGGCTAGAGGATAACGGACAGGTAAACCAGTCGGAGGAAGGGTCCTCAGGGACAAACATGGCGAAACGGTCGAGTGAAATACAATACAGAACAGTCACACCTTCCACGGCAACCTCAACGCCAGTAAAATCAGCTGTCTATTCCCAGGCAATGAATCCGAGAACAGTCAAAATCTCACCGGAAAGAGTCAGCAGATACCAGCACTTTAAACCTGAAAAATTTACTAGAACACCCGAAAGTTAGTAATCGGCTTGATCAGTAATCATTGTTTACGTAGACGAACCAAGTTCCATAAACATATTGTTTAGTCTATGTACAAATTCGGCAGGATCTTCCAGTTGACCACCTTCGCTTAACAGTGCCTGATCAAAAAGAATACGTGACCAGTCATCGAATTGCTCGCCTTCAGCTTCACCCAGTTTAATGACCACCGGATGTTCAATATTGATTTCCAGAATCGGTTTGCTCTGGGGGAAATCCTGACCCGATGCCTGCAATATCCGTTCAAGATGACTTCCCAATTCATGTTCATCTGCAACCAGACAGGCAGGTGAATTAGTCAGGCGACTGGTCACGCGAACCTCTTTAACCTTCGATTCCAGTACTTTCTTTATTTTCTCAACAAGCTCGTCAGATTCCTTGTTATTTTCATCATTCCCGGACTCATCTTTTTCATCATCAAGTTTACCCAGGTTTAATTCACCTTTACTCACCGATTGTAATGGCTTGCCATCAAACTCTGTCAAATGTGAGGTCAACCATTCATCAATGGGGTCATTGAGCAGTAATACTTCAATACCTTTCTTGCGGAATATTTCCAGATGAGGGCTGTTCTTCGCGGTTGAGAAATTATCCGCAATCACATAATAAATGATCTCCTGATCTTCCGGCATACGTTCAATGTAATCAGCGAGTGAAACTGATTGCTCTTCCTTATCATCATGTGTAGATGAAAAACGGAATAAACCGGCTAAATCTTCTTTCCTGTCCGTTTCTTCAATGACACCTTCTTTCATGACGCGACCAAACTCTTTCCAGCACGTTGCATATTTTTCTGGCTCGTTTTTTGCCATCCTGGCCAGTAAATCCAGAATCTTTTTGGTCGTACCAGAACGAATCGAATCGATGGTTTTATTCTGTTGCAGAATTTCTCTTGAAACATTCAATGGCAGGTCATCGGAATCAACCACACCACGAATAAACCGTAGATAGGAAGGCACCAGTTGCTCGGCATCATCCATAATAAAAACACGCTTTACATAAAGCTTTACGCCGTGTCGCTGTTGCCTGTCCCAAAGATCAAAAGGGGCATGGGCAGGAATGAATAACAGGCTGCTGTACTCCAGCTTGCCTTCTACCTTACTATGTATATAGGCCAGAGGATCTTCGAAGTCATGCCCGACATGTTTATAAAACTCATTGTATTCCTCTTCCGTGATATCTTTTTTGCTACGTGCCCATAATGCCGTGGCGCTGTTGACAGTTTCATCCGCTGTCACCAACTTGGCATCATCCTTCTGGTCTTCATCAGAAGACAAAGCAGCGCCAGTATCTTCACTTGGCATAATGATAGGCAAAGAAATGTGGTCAGAATATTTTTTAATGATATGACGCAATCTAAAACCATCCAGATATTCAGCGGCATCTTCTCTGAGATACAAAACAACCTTGGTACCACGTTTGGGTCTGTCCACGGTTTCAATAGTGTAATCACCAGCACCTTCCGAGATCCAACGGACGCCTTCTGTTCTTGGCGCACCTGCCTTGCGTGTGGTGACTTCGACCTTTTCAGCAACCATGAACGAAGAATAAAAACCCACACCAAACTGGCCGATCATTCGACTATCTTTACTTTGATCACCGGTCAGCGAACTAAAAAATTCCTTGGTACCAGATTTGGCGATGGTGCCCAGATGTTCCACTACTTCTTCTCGTGACATGCCAATACCATTATCCAGAACCGTAATGGTCTTATTGTCCTTGTTATATTCAACCCTGATCTTTAAATCGGCATCATCCTCATAGAGGCTATCATCCTTCAGTGCTTCGAAACGCAATTGATCGGCTGCATCCGATGCATTTGAAATCAATTCTCTTAAAAATATTTCTTTGTCGCTGTAAAGCGAATGAATCATTAAATCCAGCAACTGTTGTACTTCTGTCTGGAACCCAAGTGTTTCCTTTTGTGCTTCAACGGCCATTAGTTTTGCTTAACCTCATAAAAATATTTCCGGAATAGCTAAATGTGGGGATGCAAATACGTTTTTCAAGTGGCATTTTGATTAACAGGCAATTTATCTTTAAATCCGATTGAATACACTAAAAATAAGCCGTTCCTTTCGTATCGTGGCATTGCCTAATAAGCATCTAGCGTCCATAATTAAACACAGGATGTAGATGTAGGAAACGCATGAATTTATAGAATTTTTTGCAGGAATCAGTTTGAATTTTTTATAACTACTAACCGAGGGAAATCAAGTGAAAAACAAGTTAAAACAGTTAGGTCAGGGTATGACGGAATACATCATCATCGTCGCTCTGATCGCTATAGCCGCCATTGCGGTTTATTCAATTTTTGGTGATGTCGTCAGAGAACAGGTAGGTGGTATGGCGCAAGAACTATCTGGAACGGATTCAACCCAGGATGCAGGTGCAGCAGCAGCAACGGCTGATCAGGCAGCAGCAGCAGCCGGCCTTGGCGATTACACCGATATTGAAAAATAGGCAGAGAATTTTCTAGCACTACAAACACGAAACATACCGACATTACCCATACCGGCATAGGCTGGTATGGGTAGTCAGCATTTGTTGGCAAACCACCTATTTGTAGTGCGATCAGGCTAACATGCTGAGAAGACTATCACCGCGGGAGCATCAATTTGGCCAGGCCATGGTCTTTGTTGTGCTGTTCCTGGGGGTAGTCACACTGTCACTGGTCTTCCTGTATAAGGCAGGCAAGATCACCAGTGAAAAGATGCAGCTGCAGAATGCTGCAGACGCCGCGGCTTACAGTGTCTCCCTCACAGAGGCTCGCGACCTCAACTTCATGGCCTACACCAACCGTGCGATGGTGGCCAACGAAGTCGCGATTGGTCAGTTAGTCGGCATGGCCTCATGGGCCACACATTGGGAATCATTCGGGACTTATCTCCTCGCCTACCACCGATTGTTCATATCACCGCTCGTCTCCGCGGCGAGTCTCGGAACAGCAACAGCACCCGTGGAAACAGTTTTCCAGACGGTTGCACGAGTTGGCTTTCAGGTGCCGGGGAAATTCTTTTACAAGGTATTCAAGGTCATTGGCAATATCGGCGCGACCGTCCTCCACACCATTAATAAAGTCTATGGGGCCATACAAACCGGTTACCACTATGCCAGCATTCTCTACGGTATCAGTGCCTATATCGATGTCGTCAATGATAATGCCCCCAATGCCAAGATCTCTGATTTCGGCATGATGGCGCTGATCGCACACACACTGACCTATACCGATATTATTCCTGGCTACGATAGTTTCATCCAAACCTATAAACCCACGGATGCCGAAATGGCGGAGGGCTTTGAACGCTTTGCCGCCGTGGTCAATGGTTCCAGAGATGAATTTTCCCGGCACCGAGGCTGGACACTACCTCTTGAAATCCCACCTGTATTTCCTATCAATCTGGATTACACAGGTCCAGACAGATTTGAGATCGATATTGGCATTGGTGACCTGTTCCTCGAACTGCTTTTCCAGTTTGAGCTTGACCTGGAAAGAGAAGGTGCCAGTGAATTACGTTATGTCGGGGACACGGCCACAGGCACTCAATTCAACTGGTCCGCTGCGGATACCACGGAACTAGCATTGACCTTTGCCTTTGAAATTGAAGCAGGATTTGACCCGATCATCGGCCCAACCGTTTCGGCAGGTATAGCAATCGGCCTGGCAGATGGCGAGGCCAGTGGCGCGTTAACTATACCTATTGCTGGAGAAATATTTAGTTTCACCCTGCCTTTTCCGACGGGAGCACCCTTTAGTTCCGGCTCGGCTCAAATCGGCAAGACAAAATTAAACGCAGGTGACCTGATTAATGTCTCGACCGATAGCTACGGAAACTCACCCTCCAATCGTGCTGCCTGGACAATTGGCGTGCCCTTTATCCCAGGGCCTGGCCCAGTGTTTGTCGCACCTAATGTACCGGTGGTCAGTCTGACCATGCCCACCACGCAACGCAGAATCAACAAGACCTATAAAGGTCTGCCTATGTATAACGACAATATACTCAAGGACAATCCCTGGGGTATTGAGGCGCCTTATTTCCTCGCCGGCGTAGTGATAGATGCTGAAGATATTTATCGTGACACTGCGCCACTGAAGACAATCGGGCCCAATACAACACCGGGTTCCCTGATTGATGAGACTAATTTCTTCTATCTGGATGATACTCAGATCGCCGATCAGGAACTCGGTGCCATTGCAAAATCGGAGGTCTATTTCAGCCGCCCCATGGACTTATCCTATTTCAGCCGCGCAGATGATACCGAAGAATACGGCAGCGCTTTCAATCCCTACTGGCAAGCAAGATTGGTGCAGACTACCAATGCGGATCGTGTCTTGTCTATCGCCTTGCAACAGAAAGAGTTTTTTGGTGTGCTCGGTCAGATAGCAGATCTAATTGATCTCTTGTCATCTATACCCACCGATCCGATGGAATGGTTTCCTTAATCAGATTGCATCATGATGAATCGAAAATCTAAACTATTGAAATATTCATCTAGCAGATATTCTTCTGGGCAGGCTATGACGGAGACATTAATCACGGCAGCGACCGTACTGATTCCCCTTTTATTGCTGATCCCGCTGCTGGGTAAATACATTGATATCAAACATGCGACCATACAATCAGCGCGCTATCAGGCCTGGGAATATAC
>JAIVVP010000038.1:0-9962 GCA_049189775.1 Gemmatimonadota bacterium
GCCAGCCACCGCCCCATACCCAATGACATATTGGCGCATAGACTATGGTTACCCAAACAGCCATAAAAATCAGCATGGCTGAAAATTTCATGCGCTCGGCAAAGGCACCAACGATCAAGGCCGGAGTAATAACGGCAAAGGTCATTTGAAAGGTCATAAAAACAGATTCAGGAATAGTGCCACTCATGCTGTCAACAGTCAGATTGGCAAGCATTGCGTTATCAAAACCACCCCAAAAGCCATTCATACTACCGCCATCACCAAATGCCAGACTATAGCCAAATAATAACCACAATATGGTCATCATTGCGGTAATAGCAAAACATTGCATCATCACTGACAAAACGTTCTTACTGCGAACCATGCCTGCATAAAAAAGCGACAATCCTGGAATGGTCATAAATAATACCAGTACGGTAGCCGTAATCATCCAGGCCGTATCACCAGCACTCAGATCCTCAGCCATGGCCAGAGATGGTGCAAACAACCCTGCCATTAATACATAGAGACCTGTTAAGCCTCTATGATTTTTAAAACTACTAATTAATGATTTCATTATTAAATTCCTCCCAGGCTGTTAAAGTGCTTCATTACCGGTTTCACCAGTACGGATCCTGACAACATCGTCCAGACCTGACACAAAGATTTTGCCGTCACCAATCTTGCCTGAGTTTGCTGATTTGGTAATTGCTTCAATAGCGGCATCAACCTGATCGGCAGCAACTGCGATCTCAAGTTTTACCTTGGGTAAAAAGTCGACAACGTACTCTGCACCACGGTAAAGCTCTGTGTGCCCTTTTTGACGGCCAAAGCCTTTGACTTCTGTCACCGTCATGCCCTGCACGCCGATTTCGTGTAATGCCTCTCTAACATCATCGAGTTTGAAAGGCTTTATTATTGCTGAGATAAGTTTCATTTTTTACTCTCCCAAATAATTAAGCTGTATTTTTTTGTGAACATTTAAATAAAAACCTCCAGTTAAACTAATACGGAATTCACCCAGGTTTAGTGCAACAAACCTCATTGGGCGAAGCTGTTAAGTTACAGACATATAATGTGTGCAGAATTTGTGCCAGACGTACTATTCAACTATTAATCAATAAGTTATGGATTATTTTTAGGGCTTTGTGGGAGTTTAGCCCTGTGTTTACGCACAATCATGAAGCGTAAAAAAGAGTCATGTTCCATTTTGGTGCGTTTAATTCACGTCTTTATTATTTGATTAGAAAACCAGAAGCGTAATACAGAACCTCAGATGAAAAACCAGGTTCTCTTTACAGTTTACTGCCTCGGCAGAACATAAGAATGACCCGGATTACTTACCGGGAATATATTCATGCTGCAATTCACAAGCCTTTTCCAGGCCCATCTGACAGGCCCTGCCCACATACTCGTAGGCCTTAAGTTCATCTTTGGCGACCCCTGTTCCAAACTTGTAGATATCACCTAATTTTGCACATGCATAGGCGTTACCTTTTTCACATTCAGCCAAAGTCAAATCATGTTGCGTATTGCAGGCCTTTCTCAGATCCTGACTACAGGCCTGGGTCCAGAATTGAGACTGGCTACCGGGATGGGAACGACCAACATGACCACTGCTATACCAGGCAATAAAAATCAGGATCCAGATACCCATGAATATAAGGTTTAGTCTGTAAGAACTCAGTTTCATGCTAGCCAATACACCAGAAAAGTGTGCGCCAATTTTATCAAGATAAATAACGCACAAATTGATAAGTGGTATGCACAATAACTTATCGTAGAAGGTTGGCTGGCCATAAAATTCCAGTATCTCAAACAGAGCCATGACACTGACACCATAGAGGAACCCGAACATGAATTTCCCGACAACTGTCCTGGGTGAGGTAGAAGGATCGGTGACCAGAAGATGCAGGCCAAGAAAAACGGCAATAGGTATATCTGAGGTATAAAAGAAATAGACGCCTGTAAGCTGGTAGTAAATAGTCCCTAACAGCAACATGGATATCACCGATGCCAGCGTCACCAGTGTTACCTGAAACAGGTACTGAACGATCAAACCCAGAATAAATATTTCAATATACATGTGGGGTGGATTATTCAGGGTATTTGAAATCTCATGTCCCCAGCCAATATGCGTACTATCCGTGATTATTAGCAACAGCGATGCTACCGACAAAGAAATTGCTGATGGATTAAAAATATGAGTACGGCGGCCTTCCCTTACCCATGTGAAATAATCCTTGGCGATGATGCCAAAGGCAATCATGATGAACTGGAAATAAAACCAGTCATCACGAAACCATAGAAATAAATTGGTACTTAATATAATGGGGAATCTGCCAAACCCCAGTATCCATGGTTCTCCCCGGGACCATCGGAACAATAAATCAACAATATGAACGAATACCAACTGAGCGAAGATTAATATGGCCTGATCATAGACCTGTGGCCAATACCAGCCCCAGTAGGCAAAAATGCACAGGTGCATCAGCATCTGTACATAATGTGGTTTCATAACAATCAGAATGATTTCGGTTGCTGATTTTCTTATACGAATAAAAACCAGCATCCCGATATAACAAAACAGCAATAGCCCACTGATAGTATAAAAAGTGATTTTCAGGGTGTCATTCTCAAGCACCCTGTCACTAAAGCTCAGTGAAAAGAATAAGGAAATCAGAGCCAGGGGGATAAAATAAAGCCTGGTGACATCGTTTATTTTAAGTGTTGTTGCTTGCATACGATATTAGTTACTGTTTTGTTCATGCTCATCATATCAAACTTAAAAAAAAAGCGGCCCAGGGGCCGCTTTTTGAACTACAGAAAACTTCTCTACGTTCTTAGAATGAAGCACCAACTGTAAAGACAACTTTTTGTGTGCCATCACCTTCAAACGTTTCACCATTACCATCTGTATCGCTATAGCCAACGGTGAAATCGAATATTGACAGTGACCTGCTAAGATCTACACCCCAATGGTTGTAACCATTAATTCCTACCTCGTCTGGATCGAAAGCCTGATAACCATAAGTAAAACTAAGACCGAATTCAGCAGGTAAGCTCAAGCCAAGACTACTCTTGTAGTATGTTTCACTATCGGTACCACCAAAACCATCCTCAGAATGCATAATGCTGAAACCGAGGGCTGGTTTCAGAGGAGCCTCGAATGTGTAACCCAGTGATCCACCAAATTCAAAGAAATCTAGATCAGAGCCTGAGGTTGCACCTGGATAGTAGTAGTAAAGAAGGTCAATTGTGTATGAAATGCCTTTGAACTCATTGCCATAACCGCCATAGAAATCAATCTCTACAGTTTCGTCGTTTACCGGTGATATTGAACTTGCCCAGGTACCCAGATAGAAACCTTTGTGACCCCAGTCAAAACCACCACTAACAGCAGCGTTATCATTTGACAAAGAAATACCACGGTAAACATAGTCAGTTGTATAAGCTACGTTGGCACTAAAGTTTCCTTTATCCAGTGCACCTTCAGCCATGGCAACAGGTGCCGCGGCAAAAATCGAAAGTGCCATTATTAAATTTATAATTTTCTTCATTACGATTAATCCTCACAAAATATTTCTAAAATTCACTTTATAAAAAAGCAGTAATAAGTACTGCATTTAACTATGCATCATTTATGCCACATTGTTAACAAAATGATACAAATTCAAATTTTCTTTTATAAATATAGTGTTACGTATGATTAACCAGGTAATTTCTAATCAAACTTTTTAAAATATTATGTTTTTTTACGCACCTTTAAAGGGCGTAAGATGATGATCTGCACTGTCATAGAACAAAATTCGTCGTGATTAATTATGTTAATATCAAACAAGTATTAAGAAATTGATAAATTGTTGCGATATTACAACAGGTTAAATCATGGAATTACCAAACAAAAAAGACATACAAGCATCTATCCATCAGGCTATTCAACAGGCAGTCAAACTGGTTCCTGATGACATGACGCGCTTCCAGGAAGATGTAGAAAAAAATCTTAAAGCGGCATTACAAGCCGCTTTTTCAAAAATGGATCTCGTCTCACGAGAAGAATTTGATATCCAGGCAGAACTGCTTTCTCGCACGCGTGAACTACTTGAAGAACTAGAGAAGAAGATTAGTGATCTGGAACAGACAGGGAATCCCTAGTTTCCTCAACGCATCAAATATAATTAATATTGATTGACATAGTGACCCTTCACCATATGATTAATCCTGTTGTTGCTAACTTTCAGGACAATTAACTGAATTATTAAAAAGAGAGGGATTTCAAATCTGCAACAGGCAGATTATTGACATCAATGGATGATGAGCATCGCAATTACCTATAGCCGCGCACAAGTTGGCATTCAAGCACCTCTGGTCACCATAGAAGTTCATATCACACGGGGCCTTCCCAGTATTTCTATCGTCGGATTACCTGAGGCAGCGGTAAAAGAAAGCAAGGACAGGGTTCGTAGTGCCATATTAAATAATCATTTCGAATTTCCGCTGGGTCGAATCACTATTAATCTTGCACCCGCCGACTTACCCAAAGACGGTGCACGTTTCGATCTGGCGATTGCCCTGGGAATCCTTGCTGCATCAGGACAAATACCCAAAGAGACACTGGATCAATATGAATTTTCCGGGGAACTCGCCTTGACCGGAGAACTTCGCACCGTAAAAGGCATGATGCCTTTTGCTCATGCCTGTTCGCAGCAAAATCACAAACTGGTATTGCCTGGCCTGAATGCAGATGAGGCAGCACTTGTTTCTAATATAGAAATTCATCCAGCAATGCATTTGATGGAGGTTTGCTCACATATACATGGCAACGAAGAAATTCCCTTGCACACAAGCAAACCTGTGGTTGAGGATGTTTCCAGTGACTTTGATTTCTCAGATGTCCGCGCCCAGAACCATGCCAAACGTGCATTAGAGGTTGCGGCGGCGGGCGGCCATAATCTGATTATGATTGGCCCACCTGGTACAGGTAAAACCATGTTGGCAGAACGATTGCCCGGTATCTTACCGCCGATGACAGAATCACAGGCATTGGAATCTGCAGCAATAACATCTATCAGTAGTCAGGGTTTCGATCCAAAAACATGGAAACAACGTCCTATACGGCATCCGCATCACACTGCATCTGGTGTGGCATTGGTCGGTGGTGGCAGTCATCCGCGCCCTGGAGAAATTTCTTTGGCACATCACGGTGTATTGTTCCTGGATGAATTACCGGAATTTGATCGTCGTGTACTGGAAGTATTAAGAGAACCTTTGGAGTCCGGACGCATTGTGATTTCGCGTGCCGCTAATCAGGCTGAGTTCCCTGCACAGTTCCAGCTTATTGCAGCAATGAACCCCTGCCCCTGTGGTTATCTGGGTGATACTGGTGGGCGTTGTAATTGTACGGAAGACCAAGTCCGTCGTTACCGGCAAAAAATATCAGGGCCACTGCTTGATAGAATTGATATCCACATCGAGGTAGCAAAGGTCGCGAAAGAAGTTTTTCATCAAAGTCAAAATACAAATATTGAAGACAGTCGCAGCGTACAACAGCGCGTTGCCAGGGCTTATCAATTACAAATAAACCGGTCGGGGAAGGCCAACCACAAACTCACAAACAAGGAAGTGAATATACACTGCAAGATCGATGATGCCGGATCACAATTGCTTGATATTGCGATAAGTCGTCTGGGCTTATCTGCTCGTGCTATCCATCGCATCCTGAAAGTTGCCCGGACCATTGCTGATTTAGCAGGCTCAGTATCAATAGACTCAACTCATTTGAGTGAAGCCATCAGCTACAGACGCCTGGATAGAAATAACATTGTTTAGAAAATAAAACTCTATAGAAAAATTAATTTGCTATCTAGCTCAATTGAGGTCAAATTGAACACATGCAGATTCAACATAATATAGGCGTCACCGTAGAAACTGATTACGTCCAGAATCAATCTGATCCGGACAATGCACGCTATGTGTTTGCCTATACCATCACCATCAAAAATAATGGATCAACTTCTGCCCAGTTACTCAGGCGCCGCTGGTTGATCACAGATGCCAATGACAAGATTCAGGAAGTCCAGGGAGATGGTGTCGTCGGCAAACAGCCGCTTCTGCAACCGGGAGAAACATTTACCTATACCAGTGCTGCAATGATAGAAACGCCCTTTGGTTATATGCAGGGGAATTACTATTTAATCGCAGATGATGGTATAGAATTTGACACAGAAATTCCTGCATTCAGACTTTCTATACCTCACACCCTGCATTAAAGGGCATCATTAAACATGTCGACTTACGCGATTGGCGATGTTCAAGGTTGTTTCAAAGAACTCCTCCAATTACTGGATAAAATTAATTTTGATGAAACCAGTGATCGTCTTTGGTTCGTAGGTGATCTGGTCAACCGGGGGCCAGACTCACTCGAAGTTTTAAACTTTGTTATAAAACTGGGCAAGCCGGCCATCACCGTCCTTGGCAATCATGACCTTCATCTGCTAGCGCTTGCCGAAGAAATCATACCGCCTAAAAAGAAGGATACGTTGACGTCCATTCTTACCTCACCAGACAAGCAAGAATTAATCAAATGGATCCGTCAACAACCACTCATGCATCACGATGAAGAATTAAATTTTTCCATGATCCATGCGGGGCTGCCTCCACAGTGGGATATCGAACAAGCAATGGAACTGGCTGAAGAGTTCGAACAGGTTTTAAACAGTGAAGATTATCTTTCATTCCTTGAAGTCATGTATGGAGATAACCCTAACGTATGGGATGAAAACCTGACAGGTAACGATCGCCTGCGATTTATTGTGAATTGCTTCACCCGCATGCGATATCTTGATGATAAGGATGAATTAAATTTCTCTGAGAAAGGTGCTCCCGGTTCTCAAGGGAAACATTTAACGCCCTGGTTCATGGTTGACGAAAGAAAAAGCAGACACGACAAAATTATTTTTGGACACTGGTCAACAGTGCATCTGGGCACCATTCAGGATTTTACGCCTTACAATGTTTATCCCATTGACACAGGTTGTCTCTGGGGTGGCGAATTAACCGCGTTACGACTAGAGGATGAAACCTTGTTCAGCGTCCCTGCTGAATAAATATTTATAGTCAGGACATCCACAAGCCATAAACAAATTTGACTGTAGCATTGTAAAGATTATCAACACCATGAACTCTGGATTGGACTTACACAATGTCTATGGCTTGCTGCATTTCCATTCTTTGCAATATGCTATAATCGTGCACCTGATGGCCCCTGATTAATAAGCAATATTGATAAGTAATTCAATGATATCCGGGCTTCTATTAGATACATTTTCTGGAACCAATAAATGATTATAAAAACTACTCCACTATTTTTAATATTCTTCATAGCCAATGTATATCTTGTCTCTGATGTGTCCGCGAGTGATGACTCTTTAGATACATTAAATGCGGAGGCGATGGCTATCGTTAAAAAATTTGCAGGAACCCTGAAACCACAACTCAAAGCAGCACTTGAATCAGGTGGTCCTGTTAATGCCATCGAAGTCTGTTCAACCCAGGCCCCTGACATCGCCAAAAAACTAGGCTTCGAAAATGGATGGGGTATAAAACGTGTCAGTTTAAAAGCACGCAATAGCCATTCTGCAAAACCAGACGCATGGGAAACCAGGGTGTTGCAAGAATTTAATGATCGTCAGATGGCAGGGGAACCAGCCAAAAAGATGAAACATTCAGAAATAATAGGTGATGAATTCAGGTTCATGAAGGCCCAGGGCGTTGAGCCAATTTGCCTGAGTTGTCATGGTGAAAAATTATCTCCTCCTGTTTTCGAGGCATTACAAAAACATTACCCGGATGATATGGCAACAGGTTATTCATTGGGGCAGATCAGAGGCGCAATTAGTTTGTCTAAAAAACTATAGCCTCACCTTCACAGAGTGATTAAAAAGTAACGCTCATACCACCAATCACACGATAATCCGGCTCACTCTGAATTCCATTCAGATCATTCACAATCGGTATGCCGACAGAGGTGAATAGTGACACGCTATGGCCTAGACCAACACGCAAGCCCGGAGAGATGTAAAGTGTATGACCGCCAGTATGTTTTTCAGTCTTACCAGCGATGTCTACACGCTGTCTCGAGTCACCATTCAGTTCAAGGACCATATCAATATAATCAACAATGTTTCCCTGATGTTTATGGTGATCGTGATCATGGTCACCTTCTGGAATCGTTGTGCGATATGAAAGGGCAAAATTATAGTTAAAGATGTCACCCAGATTAGTATCTTGTGTGCCTTCCGTCACAAATGTGTAGAGCAGATTGCTGGAAAAACCAATATCTCCCCAACTCCGGTTATATGCCAGACCAAAGAAGGGATCCCACGAACCGGACCCCGGTTGTTGTTCGGCTTCGAACAATCCACCCTCAATTTCTCTAACATCGGTTTCGCCCGTTGGTGTCTTGATGCCAGCAAGGATTGCAGCATCTTGTTTTTCACTCTGATGAAAACGATATTGTCCGAATAAAGTCAGATCGCCTACACCATTAGAATCCCCCGCCAACTCGGCCTCGCCCACACCCATATCATTATGCGCCTCACGAATGTTTGAACGATCAACATAAGGCATACTCAGACCAATAGTCAGATCATCCGTCAAGCCATAAGCAAAGTTGGCAGATACACTTAAAAAACTATCAACACTATGTACATCTTCATCTGCAGTACCTGCAGCTTCTAATGTACTGTCAGAAATATCATCGAGTTCTAAAAACTGCACACTCGCACCAACAACAATTTTTCCCTTGGGTAAGGTCCCACCTGGTGTTGTCATAATGGCCCCCGCCGAACCGGTTTCGAAACTGGCACTGGCATGATCCGCATGGACAGTATGGACACAGCCAAAAAAGCTGATGATTAAGAATGTAATGAAACGCATACGATTCCTGCTAGTTTGCCTGTGAAAATGAGTGGTGGAGAATAGCGAAATTATATATGCATGCCTATGCGACAATTTGTCGCACATGACTGGATAGTAAAAATTTAAAGAGCCAGTAACGTTTGAATTTAGGCGCCCTATTTCGCGCTGGGGAAGTACGTTTTTACAGGGACACATGGTCACGATATTCAGATGAGTGGCACCATGACAGGAAGTCATGTAGGCACAGGGGCTTGCTACCTCAACTGGCTATCTTTACTGCCACGCCGATTAATGCCAGAGGAAACCGTCTGTTGTTTGTCGAGTTCTGATTGGCAGTTGACGCAGAAGCGAACCCCGGGAATGGCCTGGCGCCGTGCTTCTGGAATAGCGGAATCACATTCTTCACAATACATTAAGCCCTTGCCTTCGGGCAACCGGCTCCTCGCCAGTTTTACAGCATCTTCTACACTTGCATCTATTTGATCTTGCACTGCCCCGTCTCGGGACCAACCACCAGCCATCATTTGCTCCTACAGTAAACTTTAATTCTGCACATCCAATATGTCATATCAATATGCATTATAGACCGAAAGTTCACCAACTGTTGAGTGCCTTACAAGCACGAGGCAGATTTTACTTTAATTAGCTTTGCCCTAATCTGATTCAGCCCTGAGCTGACTTAGGTCAAACCTGCAATGCCTGCTCCAAAGCCTCCAATTCTTCATGCAACAGCATCCATTCTTCTTCAAGCCTGTCATTTTGCAGCCGGAGCATGCCCTGGCGTTGCATGATTTCTTGCAGTTTCTCTTTATTCGCGACTTCATAGATTGTGTTATCTAGCAGTTTGCTTTCAATGCTGCTTAATTCCAGTTCATTGCTTTCAATGGCCGCTTCAACTTTTGATACTTTCTTTTTCATCGGTTGCAATTGATTGCGCTGCTCGGCAGCCTGGCGGCGTAGCTGTTTACGGTCCACTTTAGACACATCTATATTATCTGCAGTTTTCGGTACCGAGTTGTCCCGCTTGCTTTTCAACAGCCATTGTTGGTATTCATCCAGATCAC
>JAIVVP010000039.1:0-9909 GCA_049189775.1 Gemmatimonadota bacterium
AAGAATCAACTATTTAAAAGATATTCTAAAATTACACAAAGGAGATAAACATTTACAATTTGTAATATACCAAGTGGAGGATAAAGTAAAACTTACCATGCTTGAAACCCTGGATCTTTATAATCCAGAAGATCTTTTCAGAACTCCTGGTTTAAATGAACTGAAAAACCCTATTAATTTAATTGAATGGATTGATACATCAACCTTGGGCTTTCCTGAACCTCTAACCTTTGGAATGAGGGTAAAACAACACCTTAAAAAGACAAAAAAAGAGTATGATATCATACATGATAATCAAAGTCTCTCTTACAGCATTCTATCTCTGTCAAGAAGGATGCCGGTTACAGCAACTATTCATCACCCAATGACAGTGGATAGAAGACTTGCAGTGCAAAGCACGAAATCTTTTCTAAAAAAAGTTAAGGCATTGCGGTGGTATTCATTTATAACTGTACAAAAATATGTTGCCCAGAGATTATCAAGTATTATCACAGTTTCAGAAACCTCGAAAAAAGATATTGCCAAAGAATTTAATATCTCACGTGATGATCAAGATGCATTTGCTGCTGCCAGCCAGAATAAAACTGAAGCTGCCCAGGAAGCAGGTAAGTTTGATGACGAAATTATCCCTGTTGAGATTCCTCAACGTAAAGGTGATCCGGTTGTCTTTAATAAAGATGAATTCCCACGTGCAGGTGTTACAGCAGAGAAACTCGGCAAGATGCGTCCTGCCTTTGATAGAGAAGGTACGGTTACAGCTGCCAATGCTTCAGGCCTGAATGATGGTGCTGCTGCTGTGGTTGTCATGTCAGAAAGCAAGGCCAAAGAATTAGGTCTGGAACCACTGGCCACGATTGCTGCTTACTCAAGTTCAGGTGTCAGCCCAGCCATTATGGGTACAGGTCCGATTACTGCGACTCAAAAATGTCTGGAAAAAGCAGGTTGGAAACACGAAGATCTGGATCTGGTTGAAGCCAATGAAGCTTTTGCTGCACAGGCAATATCAGTCAATAAAGGTCTTGGTTGGGATACAGACAAAGTAAACGTCAACGGCGGTGCTATCGCACTGGGTCACCCTATTGGTGCTTCTGGTTGTCGTGTACTGGTCACCCTTCTACATGAAATGAAACGTAGCGATGCCAAAAAAGGATTGGCCACACTTTGTATTGGTGGTGGTCAGGGCGTTGCACTAGCCGTTGAGAGGTAAGAACAATGTCAAATCTAAAAGGAAAAGTAGCATTAGTCACAGGTGGAACCGGCGGTATCGGTGCTGCTATTTGTCTAAAACTCGCCGAATCTGGTGCCAAGGTAGCAACAAACTATCGTAACGAAGAAAAAGCCAAGGCCTGGCAAGCCGAAGCCAAAAAGGCTGGTCACGATATTGCTGTCTACCAGGCCGACGTTTCTGACTTCGATGCCTGCCAGGCATTGGTAGATCAGGTGGAAAAAGATCTTGGCCCGATTGATATTCTTGTCAACAATGCCGGCATTACCAAAGATGGCATGTTCAAGAAGATGAGCAAGGAAAAGTGGGATGCTGTCATGAACATCAACCTTGATGGTCTGTTCAATATCACCAAACCACTTATCGAAGGCATGACTGATCGTGGTTGGGGACGTATTATCAATATCTCTTCAATCAACGGACAGAAAGGCCAGTTGGGCCAGACAAACTATGCCGCTTCAAAGGCTGGCATGCATGGTTTCACCATGGCACTGGCACAGGAAGTTGCTCGTAAAGGCGTGACTGTCAATACCGTTTCTCCTGGTTATATCGCAACAGAGATGGTCATGGCTGTTTCCGAAGAGATTCGGAATTCCATCATTGCGAATATTCCAGTGAACCGTCTTGGAACCTCAGAAGAAATCGCTGCTTTGGTTGATTTCCTGGCTTCGGATGAAGCTGGTTTCGCAACCGGTGCTGACTTCTCAATGAATGGTGGTCAACACATGATGTAATTAATATTCCCCTGTCTTGTCTGATTTGCCCATATTTTGGGGGACAAGACGGGGAATATTCCGATTAACACTTTTTCACAACTGGTCAATTGAGTATGAGTAACACACGTATCATTAAGAAATATCCTAACCGTCGTTTATACGATACGGAAATCAGCAAATACATCACGCTTGATAATGTCAGGCAGTTAGTCATGGATAGTGTTGATTTCGTTGTCAAGGATGTCAAAACCGATGAGGATCTGACCAGAGGTATCTTGCTACAAATCATTTCAGAACAGGAACACGATGGAGAACCATTCTTCTCAACATCAGCATTATCACAAATCATTCGTTTTTATGATGATTCCATGCAAGGTGTTGCCGGAGATTTTATCCAGAAAAGTCTGGACTTGTTTGTCGATCAACAAAAACAATTACAGGATACCGTAACAAGTAACCCGCTAGGCGCCATGAATGAGATTGCAGATAATAACCTGAAGATGTGGCAGGATATGCAAGAAGGTTTTTTCAAGGCTGCGGGCCTGAATACCGATAAAAAATAAATTTAGAATAAATAATAATAAGTTTTACTTGAAGGTCATTTCTTTTTTAATAATCAACCATGCCCAAAACAATGAGGATTCATTGCATGAGTGCACAATTTACCCAAGGTGACTATTTAGACATGATTACAGAATTTACAGACCAGTTACAAAAAACACATTCAGAATTAATCGAAAACTGGCATGATCCCATGGGCGTTACCATGAATTCTCTTCTCGAATTCGCAGGAATCGCAAATAGTGCCGTAAATCAAATTGCCCAGCAACAAACGGCAGCACTGGAATCCTTCTTTCCACAAATTACTGTCAGGAAGGCAATATCTGGAACTGCTGTAACATCACAACCTGACACGGGTCACGTCGCTGTCGTCACCGGGGGTATTGGTGGCATAGGAACTGATATTTGCAGAAGCCTTGCCCGGCACGGAAACAAGGTTATTGCTACCTACATTTCCTTTGAGGCTGAACGCGCCATCGAATGGCAAAAAGAACGTCTTGAAGAAGGCCTGGATATTCATATCATCGAATGCGATGTAACAAATTTCAAGGCATGCAAAAAAATGGCAAAAGAACTGGAAGACAACCACGATAGAGTCGATATTCTGGTCAACTGCGCAGGAATTACACGTGATGCGACATTGAAAAAGATGGAAAAAGAAAACTGGCATGCTGTTCTGGACACCAACCTTGACAGTGTTTTCAATGTGACCCGTAGTTTTATCAATGGCATGATCAAGCGTCAATATGGAAGAATCATCAATATCTCTTCAGTAAATGGTCTAAAAGGTCAATTTGGGCAGACTAACTATTCTGCTGCCAAGGCTGGCATGGTTGGCTTTACAAAATCCCTGGCCAGAGAGCTTGCCGATGGTGGTATTACGGTAAATACTGTGTCACCTGGTTATGTTGGCACCAGCATGGTGGAATCCATGCCAAAAGATATCGTCGACAGTATTGTCGCTAAAATCCCTCTTGGCAGACTGGCCAAGCCTTCAGAAATCGGTGATGCCGTTGCCTTCCTGGCACACACAAATTCAGGATATATCACTGGCTCAGACATATCCGTCAATGGCGGCCTGTTCATGGGCTAGGTTTTACAGATTCACCAGATCTCCCATCCTGTGGAGATCTGGCTTTGTACAGCATCATCATTATTTCCCCTATTCTCCTGATGAAAGCCTGGATCTAGCGTATAGCTTGATTCTAGATAAGTATGTGAGCATTTACTTACATGTATTCGAGTATTTTTCTAAAAACTGTTTGACAAGCCATTTTTCCTGTCCTATGCTGCATAGCAATATATTGCAGTGCACAATTAAACTTTTTGGAGAATTAGACATGACAAATATTAACATTGAAGGAATGAACGAAAACATGAACAAGATGGGCCAATCTGCTTACAGTGCAGCTAAAGCTCTCTATGCCATGAACACAAACACTGTTGAACAACTTTTCGACCAACAAATCGCCATGGCAACATTGGGTATGGAAACTATCACCAGCCAAATGGAGCTGATGAGTACCGCCAAGGGTTACCAGGCAGTAATTGATGGTCAGACAGAAATTATCAGTGACGTTAGCAGCAAATCTCAGGGTATTGCCCGCAATACGCTGGATATTCTTAACGAAACCAAAGAAGACGTAACAGCATGGGTTGAAGATGTAGCGAAAGAAGCTGCTGATAACAACCTGGTGGTAAAGGCTGCTTAATTAAACAAGTAGCTGATCCTGATAAAGGCCTGTGTCATCACGACACAGGCTTTTTTTTATCAAGATATTTGTATACTTGGGGAAATAAAATGACAAACGATATAACAAAACAGTGGAACGAGATTTCAAAAACCGCTATCGAATCAATGAAAGAACTGGGGAACATCAACACCCGGGTCATCGAGAAACTGACTGAACAACAACTGGCTGTACTGAATACCTGTATGCAAGCAAGTCAGAAAGAATTAGATTTGGCAGCTTCTGAAAACAATATACAGGACCCACAATCATTATTAGCAGCACAGGCTGAATTAGTCGCCGAATACAACAGCAGACTGATGTCGATTGTGCAGTCTACCGGAGATATTCTTAAGGATTGTAATAGTGAATTTACCAGCTGGGCTGATAAAGGCATGAGTGTCGCTCAGAAATCGGCAGTAAAAACTGCCCCTAAAACGGTTAAAAAAGCTGCAAAGAAAAAGACTAAAAAGAAATAAATAGTTTCCTGGTTGTAAAAATAAAAAAACCGGGGAGATCCCCGGTTTTTTTATCTATAGAAAATAGTTTGTTCAGGTTCTCTCATCCAACCACTTACCTACTGCAGGTGGAATCATCTGCTGTGCCTTACCACTGACGTAGATACCAATGTGGCCGCCAGGGAATTCAAGTTCAGTATAATCCTTGCTTGACACACATCCTCTTAACGCCCTTGAAGAATCAGGTGGTACCAGATGATCATGCTTAGCATAGATGTTCATTACCGGGATGGTAATATTTTCCAGATTAACCGTGTCATCGCCGATTTTGACAGTGCCTTTAATCAGACCATTCTCCTGATAAAATTGCTTGGTGAATTCGCGGAATGTTTCCCCCACCTGATCAGGGCTGTCAAAAATCCACCTCTCCATACGCATGAAATTACGCATCTTTTCAGTGTCATCCAGAATATTGACCAGATCGACATACTTCTGTCCCATCAACTGAAAAGGCTTCATGGATAGATAGGTCGAGTTCATGTCTTCACCCAGGATATTGCCTTCGGTGTCGACAAGCAGATCAATATCAACGTGCCGTACTATTTTACTGAGTAAGTCATTCTTGGTATGAAAATCAACTGGTGTGACTGTGGTAATAATATTTTTAATCTTTTCCTGATGTAACGCTGTATAACAAAGACTAAATGACCCGCCCTGACAAATGCCTAGAATATTAATCTTGTCCAGACCATGTTCATCACGGATCTTATCGACACAATTATCGATATAGCCATTGATATAATCTTCAAGGGTAATGTATCTATCACCCTCATCAGGGTATCCCCAATCGACCAGGTAGACATCTATACCTGCATCCAGAAGGCCCTGAATCATCGAACGCCCTTCCTGCAGGTCTGCCATATAGGGTCTATTGACCAATGCATAGACAATCAATAAAGGAACCGGGTTTAGTTTTTTGACGCGCGGTTTGTAATGATAAAGCACCATCTTGTCTTCTGCATAGACGACATCCTTTGGTGAAATGCCATCTTCAAGTTCACCAATCTCTTGCAGGGTATTCAGCCCATGTGCCAGTTTGGTGTTGAAATCACTGATTTCCTGGATAATCTCGTCAGGTCTTAGTTGAAATGGTATCAATGTTCTGCTCCTGTATTCGTAAATAACGATACTTTAAATATCGATTACAATTGGTTTGTCACTGGAAGGTTTTTTAGCCGTTTTCTTAGATATCTTCTTGCTAGCTTTCTTTTTAGCTTTTTTAGCTTTCTTACTTTTAGCAGTTGAGTCAGATACGGCTGGAGATGAGGTTCCTTTCTTACCTTCTATCATTTGACGTAAGGCCTGAAGCTCTTCCTCTAGTGCTGCAATTTTTGCAACAGATTTTGACTGGTTCCGTTTCATCTCCTGTAGACGTTTCAGTATGGTATCCCTGCCCCTTCTGGTTGGCAGATTTAATTTCGCAAGTACTTTATCCATGAGCTTGCCATAATGCTGCTTGACTGCCATCAAGGCATTACTCAGGCGACCATACAGTTCTGAATACTCATCTGTGGTCACATAATCAGCATAGGCTTTTTCGTTACAATCCACCCACAGGTCATACATTTCGCGCAGACTATTTATCTCTTCGCCACGCTCGGCCATTTCTATAATCATTAAGCGCATGACTTCCATGGCCTCGACACCAACTTTACTCATGACCATGTTAAAATCATGAGAGACCTCTTGATATTCACCCATGAGTCGTATGCCTTCCTGGATCTGTTCCTGAGACTCACGGGTAGAACCTATTCCAGGGATAGGAGAGTACTTTTCTACATTAGTCAATATATCAAAGACCTTCAGATAATCCTTTTGGAAGTCAGCCTGCAAGAATGGTGCTGTGTTAAATGTATCTTGCAGGGTCTCTGATTGCTCGAACGCTGATTTCATGGAATCAAATTGTTCATTTAATACTTTTTGCCAATCACTAGATTTGCTGTTTACATCCTTCATCTGATTAAGAATTTTATTGAATTGTTCACCCATGAAGTAAAATGATTTACCTTGCTGCATCATCTTGTTATAAAAATCATAATTTTGACCTGAGAGAGAAGGGGAAGCATTGTTCCACCAGCTATTCATTGCTTCGTACATCGGGTCAATACCAGAAGACGAATTCGGTATAAAATTCTGAAAAGAAGACCAGGCATCCATATATTGCCTTTGATTCTGAAACCAGTCTGGTTGACTGTTCATCCCGCCACTGTTCATCCAGTCTGTATTCCAGAAAGGAAATTGCATTTTATCGTTCATAATCTTATATCCTGAAAATATTTTTGTTCATACTGGGCAAACGGTTGTGCCCCTGACTATCTTCGGCTCAAGCCTGAATATCGCCCATGCTACCATGCAAAATGCTGCACTGCAATACTGATTCTTTTTTGTATAGTCCATACACAAATATTCACTATATAAAAAGCAAAAACCCACATCCCTGACAAACAGAAATGTGGGTTTTTTGAGAGAGTAAAACTATTTCTCTAAGTGCTATTACGCTGCTTTCTTGGCAGCTTTCTTGGCTGCAGGTTTAGCTGCTTTAGCTTTGGCCGGCTTTTTTGCTGGTGCTGCTTTAGTAGCAATTGCCTTTTCAAACAAGCTTGTAGCTTCATTACCTGATTGATTAAGAATTTCAACAGTCTGACTGGTAAAACCTATCATTTTTTCATTGTAATCACTTACAAATTCAGCACTGCTTGCAAAAAGATCTTTGGCATCTGTCTTATCATTCAAAGACTTGGCTTGCTCAATGCCTGATTCCACATTCATGCTGATGAAATCAAACTGTAAATCAGTGATTTTGCGAAGTGCGCTGGAGTTGATATCACCCAGGTTCTTCATTGTTTCATATGATTTTGATGTCGCTGCTGTTAATTGCTCAATAATCTGGTTTTCCATTATTTATTTCCTCGTTTTGTGCATTGCAATATTTATTGCAGCGCAACATATCTCTTTAGGATATGTTTGTCAAACAAAATCAGGAAAATTCTCAATATTAATAAGCAATTGAGGCCTTCTCTTGCTTGATAAAGTCAGATCCAGGCCAAATTCGTGAGCATGTTCAGAGGGTAATAATCAAGCTGCTTAAAACAATGGTTTCTCCGGACTATTTTCATATCTTTCCAGTGATGCCATTATTTCATCTTTTGCTGCCTGGACATCACGCCAACCTTCAAGCTTGACCCATTTTTCCGGTTCCAGGTCTTTATAGTGCTCAAAAAAGTGCGTAATTTGATTCAGTAGCGCGGGTTGTACATCTTCATAAGAATTAATAGAGGTATGAAATTTGGATACACTGTCTAATGGAACTACCATCACCTTACCATCAGCCCCCTCTTCATCGGTCATACACAATAAGCCAATCGGCCGGCAACGCATCACAGAGCCATGGATTAAAGGCATCGGTGTGGCAACAATCACATCCACAGCATCACCATCATCTGCCAGGGTTCTTGGTATATATCCGTAGTTACAGGGATAACGCATTGAGGTGTTCAAAAAACGATCCACGAACATGGCGCCCGTGTCCTTGTCCAGTTCATATTTAACGGGTTCACCATTTAAGGGGATTTCAATAACGACATTGACCTCTTCTGGCGGATTTCTTCCGGCATCTACTCTGTCCAGGTTCATTAATTTCTCCTGCTCATTTATTTATCTGACTGATTCAACTTTAATTATTCAAGTTTATTTATTCAGGCGATTTTCAATCAGATGATCGACGACAGAAGGATCTGCCAAAGTACTGGTATCTCCCAATGCGTCTAGCTCATTTTCTGCAACCTTGCGTAATATCCTGCGCATGATTTTGCCTGAACGGGTCTTGGGTAAGCCAGGTGCCCACTGCAATAAATCGGGAGAGGCGATCGGCCCTATTTCCTTGCGTACATGCTGAACCAGTTCCTTTCGTAGCTCTTCAGATTCTTCAACCCCGGACATCAAGGTCACATAGGCATAGATACCCTGTCCTTTAATATCATGCGGGTAACCAACAACCGCTGCCTCCGCGACCGCATCATGCAGTACCAATGCGCTTTCAACTTCTGCGGTGCCCATACGGTGTCCAGAGACATTAATCACATCATCTACCCGGCCGGTGATCCAGTAATAACCGTCTTCGTCACGCCTTGCCCCATCACCGGTAAAATAATTTCCTGGATACATCTTGAAATAGGTTTCGATAAAACGATCATGATCACCAAAAATTGTGCGCATCTGGCCAGGCCAGGAACGCTTGATAATTAAATTACCAGAGGCATCCCCTTCCAGTATATTGCCCTGCTCGTCGACTATGGCGGGTTCAACACCAAAGAAAGGCCGTGTTGCAGATCCCGGTTTTAAATCTGTCGCACCAGGCAAAGGCGTGATCAGAATACCCCCTGTTTCCGTTTGCCACCAGGTATCCACAATCGGACAGTTTCCATTTCCCACAACATGGTAATACCATTCCCAGGCTTCCGGATTGATAGGCTCCCCAACAGAACCAAGTATGCGCAAGCTCTTGCGGCTGTGTTTGGTAACAAACTCATCACCTACCGCCATGAGTGCGCGGATGGCTGTAGGTGCTGTGTAGAAAATATTCACCTGGTGTTTATCGACGACTTGCCAGAAACGACCTGCATCAGGATAAGTCGGGATCCCCTCAAACATCAGGGTCGTTGCCCCGTTACATAACGGCCCGTAGACAATATAGGTGTGGCCTGTTACCCAGCCAACATCAGCAGTACACCAGTAAATATCACCATCATGATAATCAAACACATATTTGTGCGTCATCGCGGCATACAGCAAATAACCGCCGGTGGTGTGTAGCACGCCCTTTGGTTTACCGGTAGAGCCGGAGGTATACAGTATAAACAGCGGATCTTCGGCATCCATTTCTTCAGCTGGACAATCCGTAGACGCTTCTGCTACGGCTTCTTCGTACCAGACATCCCGCCCTTCAACCCAGTTGATATCGCCGCCGGTGCGCTTGATCACGATGCAGCGCTCGACGCTCGGGCAGTTTTCCAGCGCCGCGTCGGTGTTGGCATCGCGCAGAGCCGCCTGGTAGCCCTCCTGATAGGTCCGGAACGCGCGCTCGAGCTGCTTCCAGTCTTTCTTGGTCGTCAGGATCTTGGTCGCTTTGCCCCTGGTCACCATCGAGATACTTTTGCAAA
>JAIVVP010000040.1:0-9841 GCA_049189775.1 Gemmatimonadota bacterium
ACAGATCCTGACTTCGATGCCAAACAAAGTGCCTTTTATTATGCACGCGTGATTGAGATTCCAACACCGCGCTGGACTGCCTACGAGGCCAAGTTCTTTGAGATAGAAATGCCAAAGGAAGTTCCGATGATCACGACGGAACGAGCTTATACCTCACCTATCTGGTATACGCCAAAGTAAATTTAGATCAGTAGTACTTTAAAACAGGCTTGGAAAACGGGGTGTGAAATCACCCCGTTTTTATAATGTCCATCTCATTCTCATTGCTTTCTTGACAGGGTTATCATATATGATAACCTTTGGAAATGTCATGGAAGATAACGTTCTTCAACAATAAAGTAGAAGAGGAAGCTCTGTCATTACCCGATGGAATCCTTGCAAACTTACTGCATATCTTTGAGATGATTGAAGAATTTGGCCCGGCAATCGGAAAACCACACACTGCACCAATGGGTGAAGGACTATTCGAAATAAGGGCAAAAGGGTTGGAAGGTATAGGACGTGTTCTATTCTGCATATTAAAAAGCAAAGAGATCGTCGTATTACACTCCTTTATCAAGAAAACTCAGAAAACGCCGAAGAAAGAATTAGCCAAAGCTCGAAAGAGACAGAAGGAATTAAAGTGATGTCCAGACCAGTATTGAAATCATTTAAACAGAAAGCTCTCAAGCGTCCGGGTGTTCAGAAGATTTATGATGAACTTGCGCCAGCGTACGAACTTAGAAGGAAACTTGTTTCCCTGCGTCAGAACTCCGGGTTAACTCAAGAAGAAGTTGCTGAAAAACTGCACACCAACAAGAGTAATATATCTCGTCTTGAAAGTGTGAATTCTACTATATCTCCTAAATTATCAACCATCATTGACTATGCGGAAGCAATCGGATATGACATTAAGATTGACTTCGTGCCGAAGAAAACAGGACGTAATAAGGGTACATTAAGGACTGCTCAAAAGCGTAGCCGCTGAAAGAAAATTATTGAACCGCCTGCAGCTTATCCAGTTCGATTCCCTGACTATGGAGATACTCATCATAGCTGCCCTTGAAATCAACCACACCGTGTGGTGTGAGTTCAATGATACGGGTAGCCAGTGATGATACAAATTCACGATCGTGACTGACAAATAACAAGGTGCCTGCATAATTATCCAGGGCAAGGTTGAGGGATTCGATAGATTCCATATCCAGGTGATTGGTTGGTTCGTCCATGAGCAGAATATTTGGTGTTTGTAGCATGAGTTTTCCGAACAGCATGCGACCTTCTTCTCCACCTGAGATGACTTTGACAGATTTTTTACCTTCATCACTGGAGAATAGTAATCTACCCAATGTGCCACGAATCACCTGTTCATCATCGGATGCCTTGCCCCATTGGCTCATCCAGTCAAACAAGGTCATGTCTTTTTCAAATTCACTGGCATGTTCCTGTGCGAAATAACCAATGGCAGAATTTTCAGACCATTTGATCTGACCACTGTCTGCTTCAACTTCGTTTACCAGGCAATTTAACAAGGTTGTTTTACCAATGCCATTCGGGCCAATAATCGCGACACGTTCACCGACTTCTATATTCAGTTTAAGATCGCTGAATAGAGGGTCTTCATCAAAGCTTTTTGTCAGTCCCTCTACTTCCAGGGCCAGGCGATACAATTTCTTGTCTTGCTCAAATCTGATGTAAGGGCTAACACGACTGGAAGGTTTAATATCTTCCAGTTGAATTTTATCAATCTGTCTGGCGCGTGAGGTTGCCTGTTTTGCCTTTGATGCGTTGGCAGAGAAACGACTGACGAAGGTCTGTAACTCTGCAATCTGTGCTTTTTTCTTGGCGTTATTTGATAGCATCCTTTCCCTTACCTGGGTGGATGCAATCATGTAATCATCATAATTACCCGGATAGACCCTGACTTCTCCATAGTCCATATCAGCAATATGCGTACAAACACTGTTGAGGAAGTGGCGATCATGAGAAATAATGATCATGGTGCTCTTACGTTCGTTAATGACGTCCTCTAACCAGCGGATGGTATTGATATCCAGGTTGTTGGTAGGTTCGTCCAGTAGCAATATATCCGGATCAGCAAACAATGCCTGTGCCAGTAACACACGAAGTTTCCAGCCGGGCGCGACTTCACTCATCAATCCTTCGTGTTGTTCAATGGGGATGCCTACACCCAGTAACAATTCTCCGGCACGTGCTTCGGCACTGTAACCATCCATCTCGCCAAATTCGCCTTCCAGTTCGGCGACCTTCATGCCTTCTTCTTCAGTCATGTTTTCCAGGGCATAGATTCTTTCGCGTTCTTCTTTGACGGTCCAAAGTTCAGCATGTCCCATGATGACGGTATCCAGAACGGTAAATTCTTCAAAAGCAAATTGGTCCTGTCGTAATTTACCAATACGTTCATTGGGGTCCGTTGAAAAATTTCCGGAACTGGCTTCCTGTTCACTACCCAGGATCTTCATGAAGGTGGATTTGCCACAGCCATTGGCGCCAATCAGGCCATAACGATGGCCTTCACCAAATTTAACTGAAACATTTTCAAACAGGGGTTTGGCCCCGAATTGCATGGTGAGATTTGCTGTTGTAATCAATGGTCTATTCCGTCTGTGTAAAAATGCGGCGCATTGTCTCACAAAGTGGCCTAATTGTGCAGTGCAATGTACAGGCTTTCAGGAAATTAGTTCTCCCCTAGAGTGTGGTTTTTATGATACACAATGCATAAATACTATTGGTTTTGACTGGGGAAAGTCGGACAATGGTTCACAATGATGTGATTGGGCAAAACATGATTAACTGATGCCGGGTTTTAGGGCGAAATACTGATTATGACTAAAGAAAACACGGATATTTCACAACTTATAACCGAAGCGAAGAAAGGTAATCTGACTGCGCAGTTAACGCTTGCAGGTATTTATGAAGAGGGTCTGGGAGAAACGCAGAATTTTGGCCTGGCTGCGCGCTGGTTTTTAAAGGCAGCCAAGCAGGGTTTTGCCAAGGCCCAGGCAATTGTCGGTGAAAAATACATGTTTGGCCATGGTGTTGAACAGGACTATGAAAAGGCAATATTCTGGCTGAATAAAGCGGCAGATCAAAATGAGGTGGATGCTATGGCGAATCTTGCCTGGTGTTTCCAGAACGGTCTTGGAGTCGAGAAAGACTATGAAAAGGCACTTCAATATTTTCAAAAAGCAGCCAGGTTTGGGCATGTGAGCGCGCGTTACAATCTGGGTTATATGTATGCACAGGGGTATGGTGTAAAGCAGGACATTGAAGAGGCACTTAAATGGTATAAGCGAGCTGCAAAAGAAGGAAATACGAAGGCACAATTGAACATCGGTGCCTTATACGCCGAGGGTAATGGCGTGGAAAAGAATGATATTGAAGCTGTTGAATGGTACAGAAAGGCATCCAAAGGTGGTTATGACAAAGCGCTCTATAATCTTGCATTGATGTATCTAGAGGGCCGCGGTGTTCCAAAGGACATTAATGAGGCCGAAAAACTAATGCGTGAGGCTGCTGTTCAGGGATATTCTCGGGCGCAATATTATTTAGGAACATTTTATTTAATGGGAACGGGGCTTAAAAAAGATATTTCTGAAGCACGTTTCTGGTTTCAGAAATCTGCAAGGGAGGCTTATGTCAAGGCACAGTATCAGTTAGCCAAGATGATTATGGAAGAGGCAAGCTGTGAAGGTGATTATACCGATGCATTTACCTGGTTTTTCCACGCGGCGGAACAAGGCCATCGTAAAGCGCAGTATTACCTGGGGACTTTATATGCCACAGGCAAAGGTATAACAAAGGACTATGTGAAGGCCTATAGCTGGTTTTCTGTTGCTATGCCCGCTGAAGCCATAGATGTTGAAACCAAGGGAGGTGAGCCCGGGGCAGGTGAACCCATGAAAGGTGAACCAATGAAAGGTGAACCAAGGGCCGAGAAAGCCATGAAAAAACTGAAGAAAAATTTCACTACCGATGAATTATCTGAAGCGATAGAAGCTGGCGAGGAGTTATCAGGTAATTTACGGGATATTGAACATAAAAAAGAGTCGGGTTCAGCAAGAATGGCTGCTGACTAGTTTGTATCGGTAGTGGAACCTAATCTGATAATACCGAATAAGGGTAAACGTAATTTTAATGGCCATGTTGTATCAGGTGTGATTCCTAAACCAAAGCTGAGGCTGAATATATTTATTTCAACCCCCTCAACTGCCGAAATCAGTCCGCCAAAAAGACCAAAAAATGAAAACTGGGCACCGTTGCCACTTGGCGCTGTATCGATAAACATGGTTCGTGTCATGAAATCCTTACCAATGGCCGTCGGCGGGAGATCCAGATTTAGTTCAGGTACGGAACGACCAATGTGTGCAATAAAGGTATTGCTATTAGGCCCGGGCCATATTTGGTAGGTATTATGATAAGGGTATGATGACACTGCAGCTTCAATAGAAGATATTATTGCAACAGCTTCATCACCTTTAACTTCACTTAGTATTTTCGGTGAGTTACCAAACCAGGATCTGTCAGGAATATCTTTTTCTTTGACCACAACAGGTAGTCCATGCCATTTCCGCCAACCGACTACCTGATACACATCATAATTTTCTGCATCTTTATCCTTTGTTGCAATCCATGTATGCACGGCAAAAAGCCTGCGCCAGCTGAATACACGCGCGGCATAAACCTGAACAATAGCTTCTGGTTCTATTGCAGGGTCAGGTGCAATCCCGACACTGGATCGATCTGCGGTTTGCCAATCGGGGGTGAATAAGACATTGGCTGATATCGCGATTGATAAGCCTGCGAAGATGAACAGAAATAAAAACCGGATTTTTTTAATACCTTTGAACATAGAATTTGGCAGCTAACTTAACTAGGACAGAGTTCCATTGATCACATATTTCATAATGCTAACAACCTGTTCGGGTGTCTGTGCAACCGCAGTAGCGGCACCATCGACTTCCTTCAGGGCATGTGTTAATTCCGGATCGTGTAGTGTAATAATTGATTTACCCAATGCCGCCGCATAGCCTGCATCAAATGCTGCATTCCATTGTTTATATTTGTCACCGAAGCGGACGACGACGACATCTGCGTTTTCGATCATGTTACGAATACGAATTGAATTAATCCTTGAGGCCTTGTGATCTTTCCAGAAAGGAGAATCTTCAGCACCAAGAATATGATCGCCACAATCATCACTTGATGAGTGGTCAGTGTTTGGTGACGTCAGATTTACAGGAAGGTTCGCGGCCTTCAGGCCAGCTTCAATTTGTTCGCGCCAGTCGCTATGGATTTCTCCAGAAAGATATATATTCCAGCTCATGTGTTCCTCGTAAATAATATTTTGTTTATTGAATTTTTATGATGTAAGTATTTATTCTATATTTAATGCTGGAATACTTCTGGGTTTTTCACCGTTTATTCCTGGATTATTTATGGTCGCGTGTAATTAACATCAATGACGATATAACTTAGTTCGGTTCCATCAGCATGAATAATAATTTTATCATCGATGGTTTTCTTCAATAGTCCTTTTGCCAGTGGCGAATCAAGACTGATATAAGATTTATCCGGATCAAATTCATCGGGGCCAACAATACGGTAGGTGGCCTCATCGCCTTTATGTGTTTCAACAGTCACCCAGGCACCGAAAAATATTTGTTTATTATCCTGTTGTTGTGCAGGGACAATTTTTAAATCGGGTAAACGTTTTTGCAGATAGCGTAGGCGCCGATCAATTTCCCGTAGCTCTTTTTTACGATAAATATATTCTGCATTCTCAGAACGATCGCCTTCAGCGGCTGCGGCTGTCAGCGCCCTGGTGACATCAGCACGTCTGTCCCACAATGCATTGAGTTCGTTCTGCAGCATCTTATAGCCATCTTCAGTAATATATGGCGAAGATTTTGCCTGTGGTGGACGATAACGACTCATTTGATCACCCAAGATTCTTTTGGCAATTTCATTAGCTTAATTTTCTTAACACATGGGAAACAGCAACCAGACCAAAACTTGCAGTGACGGTCATGACTGAGCCAATACCCCCGGCACAACCCAGATCCCTGGCTGTTTCAGGTTTCTGAAATGTTACTTCACCTTCTTCTGATGGGTAACTCAATTGTTCACTGGAATAGACCGCAGGAACATTAAACCTGTGTTTTGGTGTGTGTGTGAAACCATATTGCTGCCGTAGTAATTTACGTGTCTTTGCCAGTAATGCATCCTGATCTGTATTAATTAAATCACATACGTGAATCTGCGTGGGATCAGTTTGCCCACCGGCACTACCTACAGTAATTAACTTTATCTTGTTTCTCCGGCAATGTGCCACCATGGCGGCCTTAACGCGATGGCTATCGGCACAGTCGATCACATAATTAAAATCCTTCGTCATTAGCTCTCTTACATTATCTATCGTAACAAAATCTTCAATTTTATTTACCTGACATTGCGGATTAATCTTGTTGATATGTTCAGCCATGGCCTCGACCTTGGGTTTTCCAAACTCACCGGTGTAGGCATGACTTTGGCGGTTAACATTAGATTCCGCGACATTATCCAGATCGATCAAGGTGATTTTACCAATAGCACTTCGAGCCAGGGCCTCTGCTGCCCACGAACCAACACCACCAATCCCGACCACACAAATATGAGCGTGACAGAATTTCTCGAATGCCGTTTCACCATACAGGCGTTTAATCCCGCCAAAACGCCTGGCATGATTCGACCTGGCATGATCCGACATGTCGTGACTGGATTGTGCCTTATCTTTCATATTTATCGATTTATCCATTGTTTGTGCATTTTCATTATTCGGGGTGTAAAAGTCCATGATAAGTAGCGGATAGATGTTTATTATGATGTTGCTAATGAAATTAATTGATACACATTGTCATCTTGATTTTGAAGTATTCAATGCTGATCGGGAGCAGGTATTACAGGAGGCACGCGATGTTGGCCTGATAGGCATTATTGTACCTGGGACGCACCAACAAGGCTGGGAAAACCTTTTGTCTGTTTGCGTCGCTCATGATGCACTTTATCCTGCCATCGGCTTACATCCTATGTTTCTAGAACAACATCAGGAGTCTGATATTGAAAAACTGGAACATGCAATTAATGACTCAAAACCATATGCTATTGGTGAGATTGGTCTGGATGCTCGTGACTCAGCGCTGGATATGGATAAGCAGCTATTTTATTTTGAACAGCAAATATTACTCGCCAAGAAAAAAGAATTGCCCGTAATCCTGCATATATTGAAGACACATGATCAGGCATTGAAGATTCTCAGGAACAACCCTGTTTGCGGTGGCACGGTGCATGCCTTTAATGGCAGTCTGCAACAAGCGGAACAATATATTGAACTGGGTTTCAAGCTGGGTTTCGGTGGTATGTTGACCTACGAACGTTCAAGCAAGCTACGTAAACTGGCAGCAGAATTGCCACTTGAATCGATTGTCCTGGAGACAGATGCGCCGGATATGACTGTTTTGCAGCATCAGTATGAACGAAATAGTCCCGTGTATCTTCCATATTGTCTGCAGGCTCTGGCTGAGGTCAGGAATGAGGCGCCTGATTTTATCGCGGCACAGACAACAGAAAATGCAATTTCTGTTTTTAAACTAGAGGTTCCCTAAATAAACACAGGCAATAAAAAAGCCGGATCATTGATCCGGCTTTTTTATTGTTATGTGTTTCTTATTCAGGATTTATTAGCAATCAGATCCTGAATGATCGGTGCCAGGATCAATTCCATGGCATACCCCATTTTGCCACCGGGTACGACGATGGTATTCCGTCGTGACATAAAGGAATCCGGTATCATGTTAAGCAGATAGGGGAAATCAATGTTAAATTTTGTTGGATCTCTGAAGCGGATAATAACAAAGCTTTCATCCGGAGAAGGGATGTCTCTGGCAATGAACGGATTAGAGGTGTCCACTGTCGGTACGCGTTGAAGGTTAATGTCAGTGCGTGAGAACTGAGGTGTGATGTAGTTCACATAATCTGGCATGCGTCGCAGGATGGTATCAACGATAACTTCCTCAGAGTAACCGCGCTGGGAATTATCACGGAAAATTTTCTGTATCCATTCCAGGTTTACAACTGGAACCACACCGATAAGCAGATCAACAAATTTTGAGACATCGGTATTATCGTCTTTGGCGCCACCGTGCAGTCCTTCATAAAATAGCAGGTCTGAAGTTTCTGAAATATCTTCCCAGGGGGTGAATTCTCCTGCTGTATAGGTAGTTCCGCCCAGTCTTTCATTGTGGAACAGGGCTTCTTCATCACTATGGATGTAATAACGGCGCTTACAGGCACCTGTATTACCATAATCCTGGAAGGTTTCTGCAATTTTGTCGAAATGATTTGCTTCGGGACCGAAATGGCTGAAGAAATTATTTCCTGCTGCATCATGTTTGGCTACAGCTTCTTTGAATGCGGCACGGTCCAGGCTATGAAAACTATCGCCTTCTACGACCAGTGGTTTTATTTTCTGGCGGAAAAAAATGTGCTCACAGGCATCTTTGACTGTTGTCGTACCAGCGCCTGAAGAGCCGGTAATAGCAACGACTGGATGTTTTTTTGACATGGTAGTTCCCTGTTACTGATGTTGTTGTAAATTAGTTTAGCAAGGTGTTGCATGCTGACTGCAATGTAAGCAGCAGGTCAGAATTTAGGCGTCACTATGCAGTTCACAGAACTCGATACTCTATCCCAGAATGCAATATTTTTCCAGAGCAAGAGCGCCCTTGCAGTAAGAATAAAGCTACTGTGCAGAATAGATTCAAGTAGCCGACAGGCAGTTTGAGACCGAAATAATGGGGTATTAGGGGTAGAGCTGGAAATCAGGCAGATGAGCCTGATCAATGCATCAACGAGCGCGGTAGGTAATACGGCCCTTGGTCAAATCGTAAGGGGTCAGTTGTACAGTCACTTTATCGCCAGTCAGGATGCGGATGTAGTGTTTACGCATTTTTCCAGAAATATGTGCAGTTACAACGTGTCCATTTTCAAGTTCTACCTTGAAAGTGGTATTTGGAAGGGTATCAATGATGGTGCCTTCCATTTCAATGGATTCTTCTTTAGCCAAAACCGTCTAGTCTCGTATTTGAATATTGGGCGCGTATGATGCACCAACAAGGGGCGGGGGTAAAGGTTTGTTACCCCTGATATTGAGATTTAAGGCATTATAAGCCTATAAAAAGGAAAGATTGTTGATATAAGTCGCTTTTTTATTAAAGAACATAGTTTTTGGTTTTAAGTTTCAAGACGAAAGAAAACCCATCTATGCTTCCTTACTCCTTAGTCTTGGATCTTCCTTTCACCTAATATCCTCAATACTATATTTTTTCGATAATATCGTTGGTGCAATCAGGGCGTAACCCTGCTGCTGCCAATGTACAAGTTCATTAATGGCTGATGGCACGACTTCAATGTAGTCCTGAAAGTCTTCCACCGAATAACCATAATCCCCCGCTGCCAGACCGCAGACTTTGAACTTTACCCCGAGCTGAGAGAAGTAGCGCATTCTGTCGACCGCGGCCTTGTAGCGTTGATAATTCTTTGTTGCCACCGTAACGATTTCCATGCCATGGATCACCACAACGATGTCCATCATTTCCGGATCCATGCCGTAAGGTTCATCCATCAGGCTGTTCATTAATGACCTGACCCAGTACAGCGCAGAATTTATGTCTTCGGGTTCATTAAAATAGAAGTCATATACAACCTGGGGTTCGGCATAGGGTGTTTCTACGTAACTCGCACCTTCTGCATGCAACGTGACAGGCAATACTAAGATTAAGACAGGAATAAATTTTTTAATAAG
>JAIVVP010000041.1:0-9537 GCA_049189775.1 Gemmatimonadota bacterium
CAATTTCTCTGGTTTAAACTTATCAGCAGTTTCATCCAATTTGGTCAACATTTCCATCAATATCAAAGACATTTGGGTAATCCTAGCTTCCAACTTTTCATCAACAAAACCAATAGAATAAAATAAACTGCGATCATAAGCTTCATGTCTGTATAGAAAGCATAACTCGCGCCGAAGATTAATGACATAAGCAAGGCACCATACACGCCCTCCCAACTCTTGCCAGGGCTCACGTTACTTGCCAGTTTTTTACTGCCAAATTTTCTACCTGAAAAATATGCCGCACTATCAGCCAACCATATAAGAAAAAATAAAAACAGCATCAACGAGACACCAGATTTACTCAAGTGAATCAAAATCAAACTTAACCAGGCAGGAATAAGAATGACACCGCCTATCATGGCTTTCATAATTCTTGACGATAGATTAATATTTTTATTCATCTGGTAGCGAGCCACCAGAAACATGGCAATAATCCACCATATCAGGCCACAAGCTATAATTAAAACAATCCACTGTTTTTGCAGGAGTACCAGGCAGGCTGCCATGCATAATAAAATCAATGAAACATATAAAGTTTTGTGAGATATGTCATGAAAGCCGGCACAGGCAGCCCATTCCCATGCTGCCGCGCAGATAATCGCTGCAAGCACCAGGGCGAACATTTGTGTGGGCAAAAATATTACCGCACTGATAATCACACTGGCCAGTATGATTGCCGTTATAACGCGTTGTTTAAGCATGTTCTATTTGTTCACTGGTGCGGCCGAATCTTCTTTCTCGTCCAGCATACCATTGCAACGCTTTTTCCAGACTTGCCGTGTCAAAATCTGGCCATAGACAATCATCAAAATAAAGTTCAGTGTACGCCAACTGCCAAAGCAAATAATTACTGATCCTCTTTTCTCCGCCTGTGCGAATAAACAGGTCGGGTTCTGGAAGATCAGAAAGGCACATAAATTTGCCAATTAAATCTTCACAAATATCATCTGCCTCCATACCTTCATCGCTGATTTTTTTATTTAACGCTTTAAAAGCGCTTGTGATATCCCATCTCCCCCCATAATTCACGGCAACTACTAATTTCAGCCCTGTATTATTTGTTGTGAGATTTTCTGTATCAGTCATAGACTGGCGGAGTTTTTCAGGAAAGGTAGACAGATCACCAATGAAACGGAGCCTGACATTGTTGTCATGTAGTTCCTTAAAACGTTGCTGTAACGACGTATTAAACAATTCCATGAGCATGGACACTTCGGTACGGGGTCTTTTCCAATTCTCGCTGCTGAAGGCATAGACTGTCAATACTTCTATACCCTCTTTGGCACTGAAATTAACAATCTTCTGCAGTGCTTTAACACCTGCCCTGTGCCCTGCAATCCGTGGTAAGCCCTTCTTTTTGGCCCAGCGACCATTACCGTCCATGATAATAGCAATATGCTTCGGCAAGTTACCATTGTTACTGCTCATGTTAATGCCCGATGCATTTTTATTAGCCATTTAATGTAAATAATTATTATGACTAGATTTCCATCATTTCCTTTTCTTTCTCTGACAGAAGCTTGTCAATTTCCTGGATGTTGCGATCAGTCAACTTCTGGATCCTGTCTTCTGCACCTCGATCTTCATCTTCTGAAATTTCTTTTTCCTTGAGAAGATCCTTACAGGTATGGTTTGCATCACGCCGAATATTACGTATCGCAACCTTGCCCTTTTCGGCTTCGGCTCGAACCACCCGAATCAATTCTTTACGTCTGTCTTCAGTGAGTACCGGTAGTGGCACACGAATTACTTCGCCTGCAGTCACCGGATTCAGGCCTAAATCTGCATTCATGATTGCTTTTTCAATGTCCGGAATCGTATTTTTATCGAAGGCAGTCACACTTAAGGTACGTGCATCCTGCACGCCAATATTTGCCGCCTGATTTAACGGAACGTTAGTACCATAAAAACTGACCATTACATGATCCAGCAGACTGGGATGTGCACGGCCTGTGCGTATTTTACTTAATTCCTGTTTCATTACTTCCAAACTCTTGAGCATGCGCTGATCGGCATCTTTATATATATCGTCAATCATTGGAATTTTCTCTCTGGTTATATTCGAATAGCTTACTTACTTGTCACTAATGTCCCTTCGTTTAATCCCTGAACGGCCCGCATCATTGAGCCCGCCTGAGTCATATCCAGCACACGTAGCGGCATATTATTTTCACGACATAAAACAATCGCAGTAGCATCCATGACACCTAATTTCTGGTCCAGAACTGCATCGTAACTCAATACATCATAGCGTTTGGCTGTTTTATCCTTGACTGGATCAGCCGAATAGACACCGTCTACTTTGGTTGCTTTTATAAGTAGTTCAGCATTTATTTCGATAGCGCGAAGACTTGCTGCAGAATCAGTTGTAAAAAAGGGATTACCTGTGCCTGCAGCAAAGACCACGACTCGCCCTTTTTCAAGGTGCCGGACCGCTTTTCTACGGATGTAGTCTTCACATATTTCATTGATTGAAATTGCAGACATGACTCTGGCAATGACACCCAGACGCTCCAGTGCATCCTGCATCGCCAGTGAGTTAATTACAGTGGCTAACATGCCCATGTGATCTCCGGTCACCCGGTCAATACCTGCGGCAGCCAGTCCTGCACCTCGGAATATATTGCCACCACCGATCACTATTGCAACTTCAACACCAGCCTCGGTTAATTCATGTATTTCACTGGCAATCCTGCGGATAACCTCGGGGCTAATACCATAGGCAGCATCACCCATTAATGCCTCACCACTGAGTTTTATCAAAACCCGTCGATATTTCAATTTTTTAGACGGGGATGACAATCTCTTATTCTCCTTTCGCCTGGGCCATGACCTCATCAGCGAAATTATCACTTCGCTTCTCAATGCCTTCGCCCACTTCATAACGAATAAAACTTTTAACTGTTGCCCCGCCAGACTCGAGTAATTTAGAAACTGTCTGGTCCGGGTCTTTGACGAAAGGCTGACCTAGCAAGGTTATTTCTTTCAGGAATTTATTAATCCTCCCACCGATCATCTTTTCGATAATCTCTGGTGGCTTGCCACTTTCTTCTGCCTGCGCAATCAAAATCTCTTTCTCTTTATTAAGCAAATCCTTTGGTACATCAGCCTCTGCAATACAGACAGGATTACTCGCTGCAATATGCATGGCGATGTCCTTTGCCAGGCCTTCATCACCGCCTTCAAGTTCAACAATGACTCCGATACGTACACCGTGCAGATATGAACCTAGTATTCCCTGGGCTGAATCCATCAGTGAAAAACGTCTGACGCTGGTATTCTCACCGATTTTAGCAACCAGTTGCTGACGTGCTTCTTCAACCGTTTGCTCACCCATATTTGAGCCCATCAAGCTATCGATATCCGCAGGCTGATTAGCCAGAATGCAGTCTGCAACCTGTTCACAAAAGCCTTTGAAATTATCATCTTTGGTGACGAAATCTGTTTCAGCATTGATTTCAGCAATTACCATCTGGGCTGAGTCTGCATCTTGCTTGATCACAAGCAAACCTTCTGCCGCTACGCGCCCCGCCTTCTTGGCAGCCTTGGCCATCCCTGACTTGCGCATATCCTCAATGGCTTTTTCAATATCACCATCCGTTTCCTGCAAGGCTTTCTTGCAATCCATCATGCCAGCACCTGTGCGCTCGCGAAGTTCTTTTACTGTTGCAGCTGTTATTGCCATTTCTACTTTTCCTCACCTTCTTTACTAGCTTCATCTTCAGCAGCAGCCTTTTTAGCAACCTTCTTCTTGGTCTTCTTTTTAGCAACCTTCTTCTTGGTTACTTTTGTTTCAGCAGGCGCCTTGGCTTCAGCAGTTTTTTCATCTGCAGGGGCTTCATCGCCTGAAACTGCTTTTGTGGTTTTCTTCTTGATTGTCGCTTTCTTTTTGATCGTCACTTTCTTTTTGCTTACTGTTTTTTTGCTTACAGGTTTATCAGTGACTTCCTGAATGATGGGTTCACCAGATTCATCCAGCTCAACAAAATCATCCTCTTTACCGGCGCCAATATGAGCTGTTGCAGCACGACTATCAAGAATCGCATCAGCAATGCCCTTGGCATACAGACGAATTGAACGAATTGCGTCGTCATTACCAGGGATAACGTAATCAATGTTATCCGGACTATTATTACTATCAACAACACCTACAACAGGAATACCCAGTTTCTTGGCTTCACTGACTGCAATATTTTCATAACCTACATCGACGACGAATAAGGCATCTGGCAAGCCACCCATATCCTTGATCCCTGACAGACCACGGGACAGTTTATCCAGCTCTCTTTTGTGTCTGAGCTGGTCTTTTTTGGTCATCTTTTCCAATGTGCCATCTGCTTCCTTGGCTTCCAGGCTTTTCATTCTGTTAATGGACTGCTTAACCGTTTGATAGTTGGTCAACAAACCACCTAACCAGCGACGATTTACAAAAGGCATACCACAACGGAGGGCCTCTTCCTGAATCACATTTTGAGCGGTACGCTTGGTACCTACGAACATGATCTTGCCTTTCTTGGCGGCCAGTTTACTTAAAAAGTTAACGGCTTCACCGTACATCGGCAGGGATTGTTCAAGGTTAATAATATGGATCTTGTTGCGTTGGCCGAATAGGTACGGCGCCATCTTGGGATTCCAGTAACGAGCCTGATGACCAAAGTGGACTCCGGCCTCCAGCATTTCACGCATGGTGACATTTGACATTTAATTCTCTCCAGTTAGGGTTGCGCCTCCGCACACACCATGTACCAACCTTTCGGCACCCAATACATAGTTATAGTTGTGCGTGTGACATTAATTTGCGAAACTGCGGGCGCTTTATAACATAGAAGACTATTGAGAACAATCGCTTAGCTCGTATATAGACCAGATCCAGAGAAATTCATGCCCATCACCATCAAAACACCTGAAGAAATCGAAAAAATGCGCATTTCAGGCCGCCTGGCCGCCGATGTGCTGCAAATGATTGAGCTTCATGTTCAGGCAGGAATAAGCACTAATGAACTGGATCAGATCTGTCACGATTATATCGTTAATGAGCAAAATTCCATCCCTGCCCCTTTGAATTACCGGGGATTTCCAAAATCTATATGTACTTCGGTCAATCATGTCATCTGTCATGGCATTCCAGGAGACAAAAAGCTTAAGGATGGAGATATCATCAATATCGATATCACGGTGATTAAAGATGATTATCATGGGGATACCAGCAAAATGTTCTTTGTCGGAAAGCCTTCAATAAGGGCCAAAAGACTGGTGCAAACTACCTACGAATGCATGAAACTGGGCATCGAAATGGTGAAACCCGGGGTACGACTTGGAGATATTGGTCACGCGATTCAACATCACGCAGAAAAAAATAATTATTCAGTTGTTCGTGAATATTGTGGCCATGGTATTGGCAGAGAATTCCATGAAGATCCCCAAGTGCTGCACTATGGGCTCAAAGATACCGGATTGATCATCGAAGAAGGTATGATATTTACCATTGAGCCGATGATTAATATGGGCAAACGTCATGTCAAATTACTTCCAGATGAATGGACTGTCGTCACCAAAGACCGAAGCCTCTCTGCCCAATGGGAACATACTATTCTTGTTACCGCCGATGGGCATGAAGTCCTGACCAGGCGAGACGACGAGGTTTTTACTTAATGCCTATTAGTATTCAGGGTACCTCCAAAGAAGAAATATTTCTGTTCGACAACGATTGTTTCGCAGAAGAAATACAATCCAGCGCATCCCCACTCGGTATTTACAAAAACACCTTACAAGAAGGAACCAAGGCATTAAATGATGCATTTGATACCGGACGAAATGTTGTTGAGCTCGTGCATAAACGTGCAGAATTTATTGACCAGCTTCTGATTCATGCCTGGCAATCTATGATCAGCTGCGAAGATCTGGCCCTGGTAGCGGTAGGCGGTTATGGCCGGGGTGAACTTCATCCTGCTTCTGATATTGATCTGATGATTCTGGAGAAATCCAGGAGCAACAAAACAACGAATCAACAAATCCAGCAATTCCTGACCTTCCTGTGGGATATTGGGCTTGAGGTTGGTCAGAGCGTACGTACTGTGAAGGATTGTGTTGCTGAAGGCAGGGCTGATATCACCGTAGCCACAAATATTATGGAAGCACGTTTACTGGTGGGTGACACTGCATTATTCGACGCCATGCGTAAAATGACCGGACCAAAAAAGATCTGGCCGACCAAGAAATTTTTCAAGGCCAAGTTACAGGAACAGGTCGAACGCCATGAAAAATATGCCAACACTGAACATAGTCTGGAACCGAACATCAAGGAAAGCCCCGGGGGATTAAGGGACATCCAGATGATTGGCTGGGTCGCCAAACGACATTTTGGTGTTGAGAGCCTGCATGATCTGGTCAAACATGATTTTCTGACCGAAGAAGAATATCTAAGGCTCAAAGCCGGACAGACTTTCCTCTGGCGTATTCGTTATGCCCTGCACAATTTAACAGGTCGGCATGACGACAGACTTTTGTTTGATCGTCAACGTCACATAGCTGAAATTTTCGGTTTCCACGCTGAGGATAACAGCGGCGTCGAGCAATTCATGAAATTTTATTATCGGATGGTGCGTGAATTAAACCGTCTTAATGAAATGCTGTTACAGCACTTCCAGGAAGAGATCATCTATGCGACCCGTAGAGAAAAAATAAAGCCCATCAACAAGCGGTTTCAGATTCGCAATGATTTTATCGAAGTCTGCCATGACCAGGTATTTAAATGGCACCCCTTTGCTTTGCTTGAGGTATTTCTACTCATACAACAAACACCGAAAATCAAGGGTATTCGAGCCAGTACCATTCGCCTGATTCGGGAATATTTGTATCTAATTGATGATGATTTCAGAAATGATATTCGTAATAAAAGCCTGTTTATGGAAATCATTCGACAACCAAGATATGTCGGCCATGAACTTCGTCGTATGCACCGTTACGGAATACTAAGTAAATACCTGCCCGCCTTTGGCCAGATTGAGGGGCAGATGCAATTTGACCTGTTCCATGTTTATAGCGTTGATGAACATATTCTTTTTGTGATTCAGAATATGCGTTATTTTGGTCTGCCCGAATATGCGAACACCTACCCCTTGTGTCAGAAGATTTTAAAAACCTTACCCAAACAGGAGTTGCTCTATCTCGCTGGTTTGTTCCATGACATTGCCAAAGGACGCAAGGGAGATCATGCGAAATTAGGCGTAAAAGATGCTGTCGATTTCTGTAAGCTACACGGGCTAAGCTCATATGATGCAGAGCTTGTCGGCTGGATGGTTGAGAACCATCTGATCCTGTCAAAAACTGCACAGCGTGAAGATATCAACGACCCGGATGTCATCAATAAATTTGCGGTACAAATGGGCGATCGGGAACACCTGAATTATTTGTACCTGTTGACCGTTGCCGATGTGAATGGCACCAACCCTGAACTCTGGAATGCCTGGAAAGACTCACTGTTTAGTCAACTCTATAATGAGACGACACGCGCACTCAGACGTGGTCTGGAAAACCCGTTCAATAAAGAAGATCGCATCAAGAAAACCAAACACTCCGCACTGGCACTGGTAAACAAACGGACAAAATCAAAATTTGATGTTGGCCAGCACTGGGCATCATTGGGTGAGGATTATTTTATTCGCTACTCCCCTGATGAAATCGCCTGGCATACCAATGCCATCGCAGAGAACAGCAACCAGCAATACCCTTTAATCAAGGTTCGACAACAGGCCACTCGAGGCGGTACAGAAATTTTTGTGTACATGGAGAACCAGGACAATATTTTTGCGACAACAACACGTGTGCTGGATCAACTTGGCCTGACTATTGTTGATGCCAGGGTTATCGCCTCAACACATGGATACACACTGGATACCTATATTGTTCTGGATAAGTCAGGTGAGGCACTCAAAGAAAAGAAACACAGGGAAGACATTGTAATCAAGCTTGATGATGCACTATCAAACCTGGAACAACATCTTAAAATAGTATCGCGCCCACGATCACGAAAACAGAAAGTATTCCCTATCCAGACACGCGTTCATTTTTCACAGGATGAAGTAAATCAACGTACCATTATGGAAGTTATTGCTTCAGACAGGCCCGGTTTTTTATCCCAGGTAGGTATTGCCCTCGCCGGGTGTGATGTTCGTTTGCATGGTGCAAAGATTGCTACCTACGGCTCACGTGTTGAAGATATTTTTTTCATCACCGATAAACAAGACCAGGCAATCACAGACCCGGCCAAGTTCGAGAGCCTGACGAATTTTATTATTGAGACCCTTTCCTGATATAAATGGTCACTCCACCGCTTTCTGAAAAAGAACTGCTGGAAAGTGCCTCTAACATTGCCGGTATGACGCTACAACAATTAGCAAATCGACAAGGGCTGGAAACACCCGACAATCAACTCCATCACAAGGGTTGGGTAGGACAGTTACTTGAACTCAGTCTGGGCGCAACCGCTGGCTCACGCCCAGAACCGGATTTTCAGCATATCGGTATTGAATTGAAGACCTTACCTCTGAACCGTAGTGGATCACCGAAAGAATCTACCTTTGTCTGTGCCATTAATCTCTCTAATATAGAATCACATTGGCAAGAATCTTTAGTCAAACACAAACTTTCTCGAGTTCTGTGGATACCGATAGAAGCTGATCCTGAAATACCATTGGCCGCAAGACGTATTGGCTCAGCCATTCTCTGGAGTCCTGATAAAGATCAAGAGTCAGCATTACGTAAAGACTGGGAAGAACTTATGGATATGATCTCCATGGGAGAACTGGAACAGATCACTGCACATCAAGGTCAATATCTTCAGGTGCGCCCTAAAGCGGCAAACACCAGGGCACTCACTAAAGGCACCGATAGTGAGGGGGAAGATATCCTCACCCTGCCCCGCGGTTTCTATTTAAGAACAAGTTTGACTAATCAGATATTAAGGAACCTATGATCAAGTCATGACCATAAAATTAAATAGAAAATTATCCATAGCCCCTATGATGGACCATACCGACAGGCACTTTCGTTATTTCATGCGTATCATCTCACCGCACTCCCTGCTTTATACCGAGATGATTACTACAGGCGCACTTATTCACGGTGACAGGCAACGTTTTCTTGAACATCATGCGGATGAATACCCATTGGCTATTCAATTGGGCGGAAGCGACCCGGAAGATCTCGCTACCTGTGCTGTGATTGCCGAAGAGGCCGGTTTTAATGAGGTGAATCTGAATGTTGGTTGCCCCAGCGATCGGGTGCAATCAGGGCGATTCGGTGCCTGCCTGATGGCAGAGCCAGAACTGGTTGCTGAAGGCATAGCTAAAATGTCACAACGAGTTGATATTCCTGTAACAGTCAAAACACGAATCGGTATTGATGACAAAGATAGTTACGAAGAATTATCCGCATTTATTAATACTGTGAAACAGGCGGGCTGCGATACTTTTATTATCCATGCACGTAAGGCGT
>JAIVVP010000042.1:0-9412 GCA_049189775.1 Gemmatimonadota bacterium
GGCTTCGATGAGTAAAACAAGGACCACACCGATCATGCCAATCAACATAAAGATACCGACGATAATGCTGCTTAGGGTAAAGTATTGCTGGGTATAACTATAAATAATCTGATAATTCAGTAATGTTATGAATAATTCCCAGTGGTTCACATTGTTGTAGCCGTTCGGCATTGTGAACACCATAGCTCACAGCGACTGATTCTGTGCCGGCATTATTAGCCATTTGCAAATCGTACTCACTGTCACCGATCATTAATGCATCCACTGCTTCAAGACCAAAAAACTCTATAATTTCTATCAGCATCTGCGGGTTCGGCTTGGATATGGTTTCATCCGCACAACGCGTCGTATGAAAATATTTATCCAGACCTGTTTCATTCAGTGATCTGTCCAGCCCTCTTCTGCTTTTCCCTGTTGCCACGGCAAGAAAATAATTTTCCTGATTTAATTTTTCCAGAATTTCTACAACACCTTCGAACACAGGCACAGGACTTGTCGATGTTGAAAAATAATGTTCACGGTATCTATCGGCAACCGAGTTTCTTACTGATATTTCAACTTCAGGGAACAGTGCTTCAATTGCGCCTTCAAGACTTAGCCCAATCACATCCCGGATCTGTGCATCATTACACTTCGGCAATTCTGCTTCCGCTGTGGCTATTTGCATTGCGTCGATAATGCATGCTTCTGAATCAGCCAGGGTGCCATCCCAATCAAAAACCAGTAACTGGTACTTTTTATTATTAATCACATTCATTTAGTAACAATCAATACATGCTACGACAATTTATCCAGACATCGTTGAAGTTCATCAGGTAACTCTGCTGTCAGTTCAATCTGTTTACCTGTAGCCGGCATTGCAAAAGATAATGACTGTGCATGTAGAAATAATCTTTTCAGTCCTGTTTTTTTCATTGCACGATTAAATTCCCAGTCGCCATATTTTTCATCACCGGCCAGCGGATGATCAATAGCGGCAGCATGTACCCTGATTTGATGCGTTCTCCCTGTCATCAGTTCAACGCGACAAAGTGAAGCAACATTAAAACGTTCCAGCAAATGAAAATGTGTTAACGCCTGTTTACCTGCCTTATCAACTCTTACCTTCCTGTCACCTGATGTTGTCCCTGTTTTACTTAGTGGTAGATCGACTGTCTCCAGCGTATTCATCAAACGTCCCTTTAAAAGCGCGAGATATATTTTTTTTACCTCGCCACTTTTTAATATGTCATGCATTCCTCTCAGTGTTTTATGATCTTTTGCAATAAGCAGGCAACCGGATGTTGCCCTGTCCAGACGGTGTACCAGTTCAAGGAAATGGGCTTCAGGTCTTTGCGCCCGCAGAATTTCAATCACGCCAAATTGCACACTACTGCCACTATGTACCGCGATGTTTGAAGGTTTATTGATGGCTATTAAATACTCATCTTCATAAATAATACTGTCACTAATTAACCCAGACAGGCTTTCTGGTGGTTTAGAGGGATTTTCCCGCGGGGTGATGTATACAGGAGGAATTCTGACCATATCACCGGTCTGCAGGCGGTAATTCTGTTTAATTCTGCCTTTATTGACCCGCACCTCGCCTTTTCTGATCATTTGATAGATTCGGGTCTTGGGGAGGCTGCCAAAATGGCCTATGAGGTAGTTATCCAGCCGTCTTTCAGCGTGTTCTTCGTCTATTGTAAGGAAGGAAGCCTGGCGCTGTTCAACTTTTTTTGCCTTCATAATTGCGGGAGTATATCAACATTGTTATATTAGTCGCTGGAATACAGACGTTTTCGGATATTTTGAACCGCCATACAGTATTTTAGGCGGTATTTAATTGTGACAAACAGCATTTTTACTGATGTCGTGAAGCCGGTAGCAACAGTGGTGTTGATGGCAAATGAAGCATAGTTTGCCTCCCCATCCCTTCATAACCAGTGAATGCCCGCGAAATGCCTGACCGGATTGATTTAACATTCTGGCTTTAATATTCCAACGAGCAGAGGTTTTTTTGAGAAGTTACAGATTTGCCAGAGTTGGCAAATTAAAGGTAAGTAACGAAACAGACCTCATTTACATAATGGTTTAATTATCACTCAAGCAATATATATGAGTGGTAACAGGCGCTCCCAACGGCCGGATGGATATTTACTGGTGTAATTCCCGGTAAAAACATTCGTCGTATCAGATAGAGGATGAAGTCCCTGTCTGCTACTGCTAGTGGTAGAGCGCATACAAAGGAACAAGAAAATGAAGAGAATGCTGATTAACGCAACTCAGCCTGAAGAGATGCGTGTGGCGCTGGTTGATGGCCAAAAGTTGTACGATCTGGATATTGAATCCACCAATCGGACCCAGAAGAAATCCAATATATACAAAGGCCGTGTGGTTCGTATCGAACCGAGCCTGGAGGCCGCGTTTGTCGATTATGGCGGCAATCGTCATGGATTTTTACCCCTAAAAGAAATTTCCCGTAGCCTGTTCAAAAAGAAACCTGAATCTGGTCAGCGTGGTCGCATTAATATCAAGGACGCGATTGATGAAGGACAGGAATTCATCGTTCAAATAGAAAAGGAAGAACGTGGCAACAAGGGAGCAGCCCTGACCACGATGATTAGCCTGGCAGGCCGGTACCTGGTACTCATGCCAAACAACCCTCGTTCAGGTGGTATTTCACGTCAAATCGAAGGGGCTGATCGTGCCGAAGCACGCGAAGTCATGAGCCAACTCGATATCCCTGATGATACAGCACTTATCCTCCGGACAGCGGGCATTGGTAAATCCAAAGAAGAATTACAGTGGGATACTGATTATCTCACCACCTTATGGGATGCCATCGATAAAGCCGAAAAAGATCGCCCTGCTCCATTCCTGATATATCAGGAAAGTGAGGTGATTATTCGTGCGATCAGGGACTATCTACGTACCGATATCGCAGAAATCTGGGTAGATGACAAAGAGGTTTATAAACGCAGCAAGGAGTTTATGGAACAGGTAATGCCGCATAATCTTCATAAACTTAAACTATATGAAGAAGATGATCCGCTTTTCACAAGGTATCAAATTGAAAGCCAGATCGAATCAGCCTTCTCCAGGGAAGTGCGTTTACCTTCTGGCGGTGCATTGGTCATTGACCATACCGAAGCCATGATAAGCATCGATATTAACTCAGCGCGCGCAACCAAGGGCAGTGATATTGAGGAAACCGCACTGAATACAAACCTGGAGGCCGCAGAAGAAATAGCCAGACAATTAAGGTTACGTGATCTGGGTGGGCTTATCGTCATTGACTTCATTGACATGATGGTTAGCAAAAATCAACGCGAAGTTGAAAATCGAATGAAGGACAGCTTGCGTGTCGATCGTGCAAGGGTCCAGGTCGGCAAGATATCCCGATTCGGATTACTGGAGATGTCGCGTCAAAGATTACGCCCCTCTTTAGGCGAATCTCGTCATTTACCCTGCCCTCGCTGTGATGGCCAGGGAACGATTCGGGATATTGAGTCACTTTCTTTAGCTATTCTAAGAATTATTGAAGAAGAAGCCATGAAGGATTCGACCGCCAAGATTGTCGTTAATTTACCCGTATCGGCGGCGACATTTCTGTTGAATGAAAAACGTCAACCTATAACTGAATTACAACAAAGGCTTGATGTTGATATTGTTATCATTCCATCCCCTGCAATGGAAACACCTCAATACCAGGTGTTAAGAGTTCCGTTGTCAAAAGCCAGTGAAACACAACATCAGCAAGCGAGCTATAGCCTTATTGCCGAGGTAGAAAATGATGTAAAAGGCAGTGGCCTGCGTACACATAAAACGGTCATTGAACAACCTGTTGTTCAACAAATCATTCCAGCAAACCCTAACGCTCCCCAAAGTAAGGCTGTGAAAAGTGCAGGATTGATTTCCAGGATCATTAAAAGCCTGTTTGGTCCATCGAAGGAAGAAAAGAAAGAAACTGAAAAACCCAGAAGCAATAACAGGAGTAATTACCGTTCAAACAGGAACCGTAATAATCAAAATCGGGGCAACAGGAGCAGTCGTTCAGGAAATCGCCAACGTAATAACCCAAATAGAAAAGCCGGTCAGGGAGCGAAATCCGGGAACAATCCAAATACAGCCAGGAAAACTGATGCGAATAAACCAAAGACATCATCACAAACAGGCTCAGACAATCCAGCTGACACTGATGCAGCAAACCCTGACGCATCAACTCGTGATACCAGGAGTACCGGTTCATCAAGGCGTGGAAGACGAGGTGGTCGTAGACGCTCCCGGGGTAGCAGCGAAAATGCAAATACGAATGTGAACTCAAATTCGAATAAGCAGACTGTAAATGATGACGAACAAAAAATTGCAGCTGAGCAAAAACCGGATGCAACATCCACAGTAAGTCAGAGTGTTGTAAAACCTGGTGATGTAAAACCTGTTGAAACTACATCTCCACAGCTTAAGCAAATGGATGATAAGCAAACCAGTGACAGCAGCAACACTACACAAGCACCATCAGAAAACATTAGTGAGAATGTAGTGAAAGAATCATCACCTGTATCCAGGACCGAGCCTGAAACAGTTGAGGTTAAGCCTCATCCTGACAGGGTCCTGGCAGAATCTTCTGCATCAAATGATGATAAAAACTCACAAACATCATCAGCTGATAACAGCGCAAGTACTGTTGCCAGGAAACCCAGTACTGATTCAGAGAGTCGAGATCGAGCACCTGAACAAGTAGAAGTAGCAACACAAATTATCGCACCGCATCCAGATAATGTGCAGAAAGAGCCTGCAACAAAGGAAAGCAATACAAAACCAGCGAAAGAAACGGCAGGAGACAAGACCCACATTAATCTAAGTGTCGGTGCTACGGATGATGAGAGAACATTTCTTGATATCGGCGCTTCAGAAAGGGTCAGGTCTGAAAAAAACAAGGCCGAATCAAATGATGGAAATGTTCTGGATAACAAAACTGCTGATGCAAGTGCCAGGGATCAGCAGGCAATGCAGGCTGAAACGGAAGAAAGCAAAAGCTAGAAACTGGTCTTGCCAATACTACGTGCTACTAGCCGACGGCATGCTCGCAGGTTGACTTGAATTCGATTTCTGGCCAACGTTCTATGGCAAGATTCAGATTAACCATGGATGGTGCAATATAAGTTAGCCGGTTGCCACCATCCATGGCCAGATTTGATGACGCTTTTGTTCTGAATTTTTGTAAAACCTTTTCATCGTCACAGAATACCCACCTGGCAGTGGCCACAGGGACATTGTCGTAAACACATTCGACACCATATTCCTGTTTCAGGCGTGCAGCGACCACATCGAATTGTAAAACGCCTATAGCGCCAACAATCAGATCATTATTATCCAATGGCCTGAATACCTGGGTTGCACCTTCTTCTCCCAGCTGAATCAAACCCTTAAGCAGGGCCTTGGCTTTAAGTGGATCTTTAAGATGTACTCTTCGAAATAATTCAGGGGCGAAAAACGGGATGCCCTTGAATGATAAAGATTCACCTTGAGTAAAGGTATCGCCTATTTGAATTGTGCCATGATTATGCAAACCAATAATATCACCGGCCCATGCATCCTCAGCCTGCTCCCGGCTTCCGGCCATAAACGTCAGGGCATTAGATACCTGTATGTCCCGTTCTATCCTGACATGTCTCATCTTCATGCCTTTTTTATATTGACCTGAGCATATCCTCAAAAATGCGATCCTGTCCCGATGCGCTGGATCCATATTTGCCTGTATCTTGAAAACAAAGCCACTGAGTTTATCTTCATCAGCCTTTACTTCTCTTTGAACTGCTGTCCTTGCCTGGGGTGCTGGTGCATACTTTATCAAGCAATCAAGAAACTCGGAAATACCAAAATTATTTAACGCCGATCCAAAAAAAACAGGGGTTTGTTTCCCCTGTAAAAAATCTTCAAGATTAAATTCTTCACAGGCGCCACGAACCAGGTCAACCTCTTCCTTAAATTCATCAAGTGTTGAAGATAAGAGTGTGTGACTTTCTTCTGAATCAAGACCATTGATAATCCGGCCATGTATGCTTTCATCTGCCTTGCTGTACATTCGAATATAGTCATCATCCAGATGATAGAGTCCTTTTATGCGACTGCCCATGCCTACTGGCCAGGTCACTGGTGCGCATCTTATTCCGAGTTCACTTTCTATTTCATCCAGTAATGTGATTGGGTCCTTGCCTTCTCTATCCAGTTTATTAATAAATGTGATGATTGGTGTGTTACGCAGACGACAGACATCCATTAATTTTCGGGTGCGTTCTTCAACGCCTTTACTAACATCAATCACCATTAAAGCAGAATCAACTGCTGTTAATGTCCTGTAAGTATCTTCAGAGAAATCAGCGTGCCCTGGTGTATCGAGCAGATTGATAACATGTTCATTATATTCAAACTGCATCACAGAACTGGTGATAGAGATGCCTCTTTCCTTTTCCATTTCCATCCAGTCAGAGGTTACATGTTTTGTTGATTTTCTGGCCTTTACCGTGCCTGCTGTTTGTATCGCTCCGCCAAACAATAATATTTGCTCGGTGACCGTTGTCTTACCGGCATCCGGGTGAGAAATAATGGCGAACGTACGACGTCTGGAAATTTCAGAATTTAAATTGCCCATAGTATTTTTATGCGCTTGCTTTCTGAATGATGGTTTTTATTTCCCTGATAGCTTCATCCAGACCAGTAAACACTGCCCTGGCAATAATACCGTGACCGATATTTAACTCTTCAATATCTGGAATTTGGGCAATCTGCCCTACATTCTGATAATTCAGGCCATGTCCTGCATTTACTTTCAGTCCCAGAGATTTTGCCAGTGCTACGCCCGATATAATCTTTGCCAATTCAACTTCAGTTTCATTACCAAAGGCAGCATCGGCAAAATGACCCGTGTGGATCTCAATGACTTCTGCGCCAGCATCTCTGGACGCAGTAATTTGTCTATCATCCGCATCGATAAATAACGATACGCGTATCCCGGCTTGTTTCAGTCTTGTACAGGCTTCAGTCACTTTATCCATTTGTCCAGCCACATCCAGACCGCCTTCTGTCGTTAACTCTTCCCTGCTTTCAGGAACCAGGCAACAAAACTCAGGTTTAACTTGCTCGGCAAACGCCAGCATCTTCTCGGTGACCGCCATTTCCAGGTTCATTGGCGTTAACATGGTCTGACGCAGCAGATCGATATCCCGTTCCTGGATATGCCTTCGATCTTCCCGCAGATGTACCGTAATTGAATCTGCGCCTGCCTGCTCTGCAATTTGAGCGGCAAACACGGGATCGGGATAACGAGTTAATCTCGACTGTCTGAGCGTAGCAATATGGTCAATGTTTACACCTAATAACATGTTCTTAGCCTGTCTTTATCTATCTGTCTTGTGATGAAAGCGGCGCATTTTAGCGCATTTACGAAAGGAGTTAGAGTAGAAAAAGAATATTTGTATTGTCTTGCCATGAAATATGGCGTTCAAACGGATCAATTTGCCATATAAGCCTTATACAAGGCTCTACTGGCCAGGGGTTTAGTCCCCAGGTGACTTTGTAATATGAAACGCATCAGTCTCTTTGATTCTTCCAGTTCTGTTTTGTTTTGCAAACTGCCCTGCTCCAATGCCAATAAACTATTTCCCGTGATCTCAATATAGTCACCCGTCAAAGGTGTCTCCCTCATTGGCCCTGAGTCGATAAGATAATAATATTTTTTACCTGCTTCTATTGCCAGACCATCATCAACATCATGATCCAGCACCAGGCCGTAGCCTAGTGATTCGAGCAGGCCTTTTTCAAAGATCCTGAGAATTTCATCAACAGGCTTTGCAGCAGAGAGATCGAAGATGGCTTTATTATAAAAATCGAATAATGCCGGATGTGGTTCATGTTGATGCAATAATCGAACTAACAATTCATTGATATAGAATCCTGCAATCGTTCTTGCATCCGATAGCTCATATGCTTCGATATCCGCCTCAACATCGACCAGAGTCATTAATTCGCTTTTGCCTCGCCAGGCCATCAACAATCGTTGGTAAGGTTGCAGGAGTCCGGAAAAGGGGGATTTTTCCCGTTTCGCACCCTTTGCTATCAGGTGCAATCTGCCTTGCTCCCTGGAAAAAATATCCAGTATCACACTGGATTCAAGATAAGGCCTGGAATGCAGAATAAAACAGGGTGTTAATTCCACATTCATGAATATAGTTCAGGAATCGAAGCCCAGTTGTTTTATAGCCAGCTCATTATCCATCCATTTGTCCTTGACCTTGACCCAGGTCCTTAAAAAAACCTTATTTTCAAACATTCGTTCCATGTCCTTACGTGCCTGTTCACCAACAGCTTTCAAACCGGCACCCTTTTGACCAATTACTATGGTCTTTTGACCTTTGCTTGAAACCCAGATAATTGCATCAATATGAATAATATTTTCCTTCTCAACAAACGAATCAATGGTGACAGTCGTTGTATAAGGCAATTCTTCACCCAGTCTTTTAATCAATTTCTCGCGAATAAATTCTGCAGCAAAATATCGTTGAGATTTATCTGTTATCTGATCGTCTGGATATTGAAATTTAGCTGTCGGTAATAATGCTTTTATAGATTTTTCCAATGGTCTCAAGCTTTTTCTGGATAGAGCAGAAACAGGAATAATCTCCTTAAAACTCATTTTTGCCGAGATGTCTTTCAGAAATGGTAATAATATTTTCTTGTCTTTAACTTTATCCATTTTATTGATCGCCAGAATAACCGGAGCAGTTTTATCCTTGAGCAAATTTAATATATGTTCATCAAGTGCAGTCCATTTCAATGCCTCAACCACAAAAATCAACACGTCGATCCCGGATAGTGCATTTGTTGCTTCCTTGTTCATATACCTGTTCATGGCATTAATCGGGGCATCCTGCAAGCCCGGTGTATCGATATAGATAATCTGATAATTTTTATCTGTATTCACACCAATCGTATGGCGTCTTGTCGTTTGAGGTTTTCTTGAAGTAATACTCAGCTTTTGCCCAATTAAATTATTCAGCAATGTCGATTTACCAACATTTGGGCGACCAAGAATGGTGACATAGCCGCAATAAGTTTGCTTATTTTTTGATTTGTTTTCCCGCAAGATTTTATTGAGTCTTTTTAAGTTTCTTTTCCAGTGCAGGTAATGCTTTTTCAGCAGCCGATTGTTCGGCCAACCGTTTACTACGACCTTCAGCCTGACCTGACATTTTTGGATCTATAATCGAACATTCAACATTAAAAAGTCGCTCATGCGCATCACCAGTTTCTGACAAAACTTGATATACAGGTAATTCCAGTCTTCGTGACTGCAATAATTCCTGCAGACTGGTCTTGGGATCTTTACTCAGCGTATCAGGAGATATATTCGAAAGTAATTGGTGATAGAGAG